>JBKDRQ010000233.1:0-2543 GCA_046341135.1 Bacteroidota bacterium | reverse complement strand
CTTCCTGTATTATAATAGATAATTTTTCTTTTAATTGTTCCTCCCTGAATAATGCAAGTGTTCTGATCCAGGAGTACTGAATGTAAATAATCCCTAACAGAGATACCGTAATCAGAAGAATTATCAGTGGGAAAATTTTCTTCATGCCTGTAAAATAATCAATCGTTATGTAAGATACTGCATAAAACATGTTAAAGCAGTATCAGTACATATGTGTATCCATAAAAAAACAGCAACCCTGAGGGGTTGCTGTAAAAAAATATTGATACAAAAAAATTATTCAACCGCCTTACTGCCTTCAACCATCACCGTCACTTTGTTATGAAGCACTTCCACAAATCCGCCTTCAATCTCAAAAAACTTATGCTGATTCTTATCAACCAGCACTTTGAGCTTGCCTGCTTTCAATGCACTCACGAGAGGTGCGTGATTATTGAGTACTTCAAAGCTTCCGGTTAATCCCGGCATTTGTACCCCGATTACCTCACCGGTATATGTTTTACCATTTGGTGTTAATATATCTAATTGCATAAATTCAAAAGTTTAATAGCCGGCAACATAAACAACCCTCCATTAAGCATTTGCTGCGGCCAGTAATTTCTTGCCTTTTTCAATAGCATCCTCAATGGTGCCCACGAGGTTGAAGGCAGCTTCCGGATACTCATCCACTTCGCCATCCATAATCATATTGAATCCACGGATGGTATCTTCGATGCTTACGAACACCCCTTTCAATCCGGTGAAGGCTTCCGCTACGTGGAAAGGCTGTGATAAGAAACGCTGTACTTTACGTGCACGCTGTACGGTCATCTTATCTTCTTCACTCAATTCATCCATACCGAGGATGGCAATAATATCCTGTAATTCTTTATAACGTTGTAAGATCAGTTTCACTCTGTTGGCACAATTGTAGTGTGCTTCACCAACGATAGCGGGCGTCAGAATTCTTGAAGTAGATTCAAGTGGGTTCACCGCAGGATAGATCCCTAAGTCGGCAATCTTACGATCCAATACGGTTGTCGCATCCAGGTGCGCAAAAGTGGTAGCAGGAGCCGGATCAGTCAAGTCATCCGCAGGTACATACACCGCCTGTACGGAAGTGATAGAACCATTTTTAGTAGAAGTAATACGCTCTTGCATCAGACCCATTTCCGTAGCCAGCGTAGGCTGATAACCCACCGCTGAGGGCATACGTCCCAATAACGCTGACACTTCAGAACCTGCCTGCGTGAAACGGAAGATATTGTCAACAAAGAATAAGATATCTTTTCCTTTACCCTGTCCGTCGCCGTCACGGAAATATTCCGCAATCGTCAATCCACTCAACGCCACACGCGCACGAGCTCCCGGAGGTTCGTTCATTTGTCCGAATACGAAGGTTGCTTTGGAATCTTTCAAACCTTCCATATCCACTTTGCTCAGATCCCATCCACCTTCTTCCATGCTATGTTTAAAGTTGTCTCCGTATTTCATGATACCCGCTTCAATCATTTCGCGCAACAGGTCATTTCCTTCACGGGTACGCTCACCTACTCCCGCAAACACAGACAAACCACCATAACCCTTCGCGATATTGTTGATCAGCTCCTGAATCAATACGGTTTTACCTACACCCGCACCACCGAACAAACCAATTTTACCACCCTTTGCATAAGGCTCGATCAGATCAATAACTTTAATACCTGTGAAAAGTACTTCACTGGCAGTTGACAACTGATCAAATGCAGGAGGTTGTGCGTGGATAGGACGACCGGCTGCTTTGCTTACTGCAGGCAAGCCATCGATAGGATCACCTGTTACGTTAAAAAGACGACCATTGATGGCATCTCCGGGAGGCATCAGGATATTTTTTCCGGTATCAGTTACCGCCATTCCGCGCACCAGTCCTTCTGTACCATCCATCGCGATGGTACGTACGCTATCTTCTCCCAGATGTTGCTGTACTTCAAGCACCAGCACATCACCATTGGGACGTTTTAATTCAAGGGCGCTATAAATTTCAGGAAGCTGACCTTCAAATTGTACGTCAACCACCGCACCGATTACCTGTTTTACCTTACCGTTATTGGCCATATAATAAAATTTAAAATGCTTATTTCGCGCGCAAAGGTAAGGGTGAAGGGGCTAATTGAAAAACGAAAAATGGAGAGTTTTCCACAAAAGCGGTCAGATATTTCAAAAAGAGCAAACACACAGGTTATCCCGATAAATCTGCTCACAGGCATGGTGTGCATTTATAAACCCCTCTCTACCAAATATCCCTCCGCCAACTGATTGAATGAGATAAGCTGATCCTGTTTCCAGCGATCATCTTTATTTAGTTCCTTCCTCATCAGCTCCGCTACCTTGGGGGCACAGGAAATCGCGGCTTTCGCATCTAATATTAAAGCACGGGTGCGGCGTAACAAAACATCCTCCAGGGTCTGCGCCATCTCATGGCTCACGGCAAAAATGACTTCCGCCTCTGTGTAAGGCAAATCTGGATGCAATAAATTCCCGTAACCATCATATTGTAAGTAACGTATCGCTGCGGCATCGCTTCC
>JBKDRQ010000232.1:0-5127 GCA_046341135.1 Bacteroidota bacterium | reverse complement strand
CTGATGTGGAAACGGACACAGCGACCATGGAAGTGGTAGTTTATGCAGATGGAACCCTGCTATATGTAGGCGTTCCGGAAGGAAGTGCTGCAAAAGTGAATGATATCATTGCTATTGTAGGAAAAACAGGGGAAGATTATCAGCAATATCTTACGCAAAGCCCTGCTCCTGCTGCTACTCAAAATACAGCTACTGAAACAAGTTCAGCTGCTCCTGCATCCACTACTGCCGATGCAGATTCACTTGCAAAATCTTTAGGGGTTACCGTTATCCGTATGCCTCTGCTGAGTGATACCATGACCGAAGGAAAGATTGTAGGCTGGAATAAAAAAGTAGGCGAAGTTATTAAATCGGATGATAATCTGGCTGATGTAGAAACTGATAAAGCAACCATGGAAGTAGTGCCTTATGCTGAGGGAACCCTCCTGTATACGGGCGTGGAAGCAGGTAAAGCCGCAAAAGTGAATGACGTTATTGCCATCATAGGTAAAGCGGGTACGGATATCACCGAATTATTAAATGCAATAAAAAATCCTGCTGCTAAAAATACTACTGCAGCTGCTGCCGGCGCAAGTACTGCTGTTGCTCCAACCCCATCTGCTCAACCAGAAATCAGCACAACAGTTGTTACAGAAAATGGCCGCATCAAAGCCTCTCCCCTAGCTAAAAAAATAGCTGCAGAGAAAGGAATTAATCTGCAAACCGTAAAAGGAAGCGGAGATGGCGGAAGAATTATTAAAGCAGATATTGATCAGTATAAAGCAACCGAAGCCACATCAAAACCAACTGCAAGTGCTCCATCTGTACCTTCCTTCACCCCGGGTGCAGGAGAAGGATATACAGATACCCCCAACAGCAGCATGCGTAAAACCATTGCCCGCCGTTTGGGAGAAAGCATCTTTACGGCTCCTCATTTCTATCTTACGATGGAGCTGAATATGGATAATGCCATAGCTGCCCGCACACAAATGAATGCGGCGAGTCCGGTAAAAATCAGCTTCCAGGATATGATGATTAAAGCCTGTGCAATGGCATTGCGTAAACATCCCGCAGTTAACAGCTCCTGGATGGGCGACTTCATTCGCACCTACCAACATATACATATCGGCAGTGCCGTTGCAGTTGATCAGGGATTAATTGTTCCTGTCTTCAAATTTGCCGATCAGAAATCACTGAGTCAGATTGCTACAGAAGGTGCTGCATTATACGACAAAGCACGTACTGGCAAATTACAACCGCAAGAATTCAGTGGCAACACCTTTACTATTTCGAATCTGGGTATGATGGATATCGAAGAGTTTACCGCCATCATCAATCCACCCGACAGCTGTATTCTTGCTGTAGGAAGAATTAAAGAGATCGTAGTGAAAAAATCAGACGGACAATTTGGAACCACCAATGTAATGAAGGTAACCTTAAGCTGTGATCACAGAAGTGTGGATGGCGCCATTGGTGCAGCCTTCCTGCAGACACTGAAAAAATACATTGAGCAGCCGGTAACCATGCTGGTATAATATTTACAAGCTTCATGCAAAAGAAAACACTGGTCATTGGCGCCTCTGCTGATCCTTCCAGATACAGCCATATGGCCATTACCATGTTGCGTGAGCATGATCATCCAGTCATTGCTATAGGAAAAAGGTCAGGTAGTGTTGCAGATGTAGAAATTCAAAAAGAGAGCGTTGCAGAGAAAAATATTGATACCGTAACCCTTTATATTAATCCGGTATTTCAAAAAGAGTATTACGATTACATAATCAGTTTACATCCAAAACGCATCATCTTCAATCCGGGCACAGAAAATGCGGAACTATATGAACTGGCAAAATCAGTCGGCATTGACGCAATAGAAGCCTGTACGCTTGTATTACTGAGAACGTCGCAATATTAAAAAAGTTAGTTGTGTAAAAAACCGCCAACCGACAACAGACAACTTTCACGTTTTCCCCAAATGTTAACAATCTCTTTATCTCCTTTTTTCTGAAACAGCATAAAGGTTTCGTAAATTACAGAAACCGATTTTTATGCACTGGAGAAAATTTAACGGCGAAAATATTGCGCTTCCCATCAAAGAAGAAGTTCATGCAGCCATTCTTCGGGAAACAGAAAAAGGCTACCGACTCAAAGTATGCATCGGAACAGACAGCCAGGTAAAAGGGCATGAAACAGAATTTGCTACCGTCATTGTTTTCCTGCGCGAAGGCAATGGAGGATTCATGTTCATTCACAATGAAAAAACAAAACACACCTACAGTATTAAAGAGAGGATGCTGGTAGAGGTTGGGAAAAGTATCGAGATCGCCTACGATTTATGTGAGCTCTTCACGAAGTATGATGTAGATATGGAAGTACATGCCGATATCAATACCAATCCACACTTTAAAAGCAATGAAGCCCTGCGGGAAGCAACGGGCTATATACTTGGAATGGGCTTTGCCTTTAAAGCCAAACCTGAAGCGTTTGCCAGCAGCAGCTGTGCCAATAAAGTGGTCAACTAATCACTCTGTTCATACATAAGATTACTGCGCCCGTTAAAGCAGCCGTTTCTGTACGAAGACGGGTATTCCCCAATGATACAGCTGTACAACCATTTTCTTTTGCAAGAAGAATTTCATGCTCAGAAAAATCTCCTTCCGGCCCAATCAGTAAAACTGTTTTTTTAAATAAAGAATTAATGGCATTCTTCAGCAATAATTTTTCTTCCGGCATACAATGCGCGATCCACTTGGAATCAAAGTCAGTACCCTTTAGAGATTGAATATATGCAACATAATTTTGAGGTTCGCTGATCTGTGTAAGGAAATATTGCCGACTTTGCAACATGGCACTAATTAAGATCTGCTTTGCACGATCCAGTCTGAACTGCATCTTCTCTGTTCTCTCACATCGCAGAGGGATAATCTGATTCACCCCCAACTCTGCTGCCTTTTCTATAAACCATTCAAGTCGGGCGGTATTTTTTAACAGTGATACCGCCATCACCACTTCCTGTTGAGGAGCCTGATGTTGCTGTTGTTCTATAACAGAAACAACGGCATGTTTTTTATGCACCTCTTTCAGCATAGCCTTCAGCAGCAATCCTTTGCCGTTAGTCAGATACAGCAATGTGCCCTCTTTCATACGCAACACCTGTACGATATGTCGGGAAGCATCCTCGCTTAACGTGAGAAAATTATTTTCCGTGTATTCGTTTTCTATGAAAAAAAATGGGATAGACATAAAGCTGTAAGATAATTAAATCATGTTTGATTATGCGATTTGACTTGACAGCTTCTCAACTCGACAACAAGACAACTATGACAACTATGACAACAAATCAAATTTCATCTTTACATAGACACTCTATCAAAATGTAATCTCCTCATCGAAAGATGAATCATTCATTTTGCTTCCCTTTTGAATGAACACACGGGATCCTCCTCCTTCTTCCGGTGTCACCGGCCTGAAATTACCTCCGGCAGGATAAGCGTTGCCCGGATTATCAAAATCATCTTCTATAAACTTTTGAATATGCAATAAGGCACGAAGTTTTATGGTTTCCAGTGAACCGTTTCTGTGCTTGGCAATACGCACATGCGTTTCTCCTTTATTGCTTTCTCCGTACTCATTCGTACTGATATCATAATATTCCGGCCTGTAAAGGAACATAACCATATCCGCATCCTGTTCGATGGCACCGGATTCACGGAGATCACTCAGCTGCGGAATCTTATTCCCTTCTTTACGTTTTTCCACTTCACGACTCAGCTGCGATAAGGCAATGATGGGAATATTCAGTTCTTTGGCGAGTCCTTTCAGATTTCTGGAAATATTACTGATCTCCTGTTCACGATTTGAATTCCGGTTATCGCTGGATCCGCTCATCAATTGTAAGTAGTCAATGATGATCATGCTTACATTATGCTTATTACGCAGTCTGCGCGCTTTCGCTCTCAGTTCAAAAATATTTAAAGCGGGAGAGTCGTCAATAAATAAAGGCGCTTTCATCAGGCGTTCAAATCCTTTTTTGTAGAGCTGCTGCAATTCATGTTCTTCCAAACGACCACGTGCAATTTTTTCGAGTAGGATTTCACTTTCGGCAGCCAGTATCCTTTGCGTAAGCTGCGCTGCACTCATCTCTAATGAGAAAAAAGCTACCGGCATAGGCTTGGTGGGATGCATCACTGCATTACGGGCAAGGTTAAGCGCAAAAGCGGTTTTACCTACCGATGGTCTTGCCGCCAGAATAATCAAATCTGTATTCTGCCAGCCGTAAGTAACCTTATCCAGACTACCGAATCCCGAAGGCACACCGGTAATATCTTCATTCTTGGTACGCAAATCCTCTATGCGATCAAGTGTTTTGAGTAAGACAGAATGGAAGTCTGTAAAATTTTTTCTGAGATAGTTATTCGTGATATCAAAGAGTTTGCTTTCTGCGTGATCAAGCAGATCAAATACGTCTGTACTTTCTTCATAAGCTTCCGTAATCACTTCGCCGCTCATGCGAATCAGTTCCCGCTGGAGAAATTTCTGCAAAACGATACGTGCATGGGTTTCAAGATTGGCACTCGATACAACCGCGTTGGTGAGTTTGGTAAGGTAATAAGGACCGCCCACCATATCCAGCTCATCAGTTAATTTAAGCTCTTCTACAACCGTCAGCAGATCAATAGGCAGATGTTTGTTTGCCAGCGACTGCATGGCTTTAAATACACTCTGATTGGCATCCAGATAAAAACATTCGGGACGGATGATTTCACTGATTACATCGAAGGCACGTTTCTCCAGCATGATGGCACCCAGTACTGCTTCTTCCAGTTCTTTAGACTGCGGAGGTACTTTTCCATATACCATCGTATTGAGATCCAGGTCGGGTTTTCTTTTAATTTTTCTGTCTTTATTGAGATTGGTTAATTCCATTGATAGAATTCTTTTGGTCTGTTTGTTAAGGGACTAGCAGACGAAAGTAAAATCAATTTTGGATCTTTATGTTAGGAAAGCCAATAATTATTTTTTATGCAGATAAATGATGAAATGCACAGGAAATTCAGTATATTCTAAAGTTTATTCACCGAAAAAGGAGAGTTATGAACAAGTTGTTCTACGATGTTTATTCGTAGATTCGTTGATTTGTTTATTCGTTGA
>JBKDRQ010000231.1:0-3067 GCA_046341135.1 Bacteroidota bacterium | reverse complement strand
ACCTTAGAGTGATTGAAGGACAGGGTACGGTTGGTCTGGAGATACTGGAGGATACATCCGATATTGATTTTCTTTTTCTTCCTGTGGGAGGGGGTGGACTGAGTGCGGGAGTTGGTGCATATTTCAAAACTTATTCTCCTCAAACAAAAATTATTGGGGTAGAACCCGAAGGGGCACCGGCAATGTATCAGGCGTTGAAAGAAGGACAGCCCGTTATACTGAAGGATATTGATCGTTTTGTAGATGGAGCTGCGGTGAAAAAAGTAGGAGATATTACATTTTCTATTTGCAAAGAAGTGTTGGGTGATATGTTGTTGATTCCCGAGGGGAAAGTATGCACAACCATACTTAGCTTGTATAATGAAGATGCGATTGTTGTAGAACCGGCAGGAGCCTTAAGCATTGCTGCGCTGGATGATTATGCTGAACAAATCATAGGAAAAAATGTGGTATGTGTGGTGAGTGGCAGCAATAATGATATTGATCGTATGCAGGAGATCAAAGAAAGATCTTTGCAGTATGAAGGATTGAAACATTATTTTTTAGTGCGCTTTGCACAACGTCCGGGTGCCCTAAAAGAATTTGTGAATCATGTGTTAGGCCCTACCGATGATATTACCCGATTTGAATACATTCAAAAAACCAATAAAGAGAGCGGTCCCGCGCTCATAGGCGTAGAATTAAAATCCAAAGATGATTACGCCCAGCTGCTATCAAATATGCAACAATATCAAATTCAGTTTACCGAGCTGAACAAGAATGATACCTTGTTTGGGTATTTGGTGTGATTATTTTTCCATCTCCTTTCCACAATGAACAGGTGTTAGTGTAATCCTGTTGTAATTTTATTGCGATTGCTTGCACAGAAACTGTAATGGTATTTTATGGTACTGTAAACTTAAATTTATTACGAATATGGCAGGCAATGTTGGTTTGTACGATGCTTCCTTTGAACGCGATGCGTGTGGTATCGGTTTTGTAGCGAGCATAAAGGGTAATAAATCCCATCAAAACATTTCAGATGCGTTAACGATCCTGGAGAACATGGAGCACCGGGGTGCTTGTGGTTGCGAAAACAATACGGGCGATGGTGCTGGGATTATGATTCAAACTCCCCATGAATTTTTCTTCGAAGAATGCTTGAAGCAAGGAGTTCATCTCCCTTCCTTTGGCAAATACGGCGTTGGGGTGATCTTCTTCCCCAGAGAAATTCGCCTCCGTGAAGAATGTCGCTCTATTTTCAATCGCACAGCTGAGAAACTGGGACTGGAAATTCTCACTTATCGTAAAGTGCCCGTGAATCCTGAGGGAATTGGTCCTACGGCATTAAGCGTTGAGCCCGAAATGGAACATGTATTCATCGCTTGTCCTGATCATATCAACGATCCTAATGTTTTTGAAAGAAAACTTTTTGTGCTGCGTAATCATGCTTCGCATCTTATAAACAGTACAGTCAAGAAAGATGCAATTGGTTTTTATATCGCTTCTCTGTCTTACAAGACGGTTATTTATAAAGGACAATTGACTAGCAATCAGGTGCGTCCTTATTTCCCGGATCTCAATAACAAAAGAGTAGTAAGTGCATTCGGATTGGTGCATAGTCGTTTCGCTACAAACACTTTTCCTTCCTGGAAACTTGCTCAACCTTTCCGTTTCATTGCACATAATGGAGAGATCAATACATTACAAGGTAATCTCAATTGGTTGAAAACAGGTGAGCATGGCTTCACATCTCCTTACTTTACCAAAGAAGAAATGGAAATGTTGTTGCCGATCGTATCCGGTGGACAATCAGATTCTGCTTGTCTGGATAATATGGTGGAACTGCTTACGCTTACAGGAAGAAGTCTACCGCATGTGATGATGATGCTGATCCCTGAAGCATGGGATGGGAATGATATGATGGATCCTGTTAAAAAAGCTTTCTACGAATATCACGCTTCCATCATGGAGCCATGGGATGGTCCGGCTTCGATCAGTTTTACAGATGGTAAAATTATCGGAGCTACGCTCGACAGAAATGGTCTGCGCCCTTCGCGTTATTGTGTAACTACGGATGATCGCGTGATCATGGCTTCCGAAACCGGTGCATTGCCGGTGGATCAGGCGATTGTAAAAGAGAAAGGAAGATTGCAGCCCGGTAAAATGTTTGTGGTGGATATGGAGCAAGGTCGTATCATCAGCGATGAAGAATTGAAAAATGATATCTGCTCTCGTAAAACTTATGGCGACTGGCTGAATCAATATAAAATCAGACTCGAGGAGCTAGAGGAACCAAGAGTTACCTTCTCTCATCTCTCTGATTCGTCTGTGCTCAAATATCAAAAAGCATTTGGTTACTCCACGGAAGATATTGAAACGATCCTTAAACCGATGGCATTGGATGGAAAAGAGCCGGTGGGTTCTATGGGAACGGATATCCCTTTAGCTATATTGAGTGATGAGCCACAACATCTTTCCTCTTACTTCAAACAATTATTTGCACAGGTAACTAATCCCCCAATCGATCCGATCAGAGAAAGAATGGTGATGAGTCTGGCAACTTTTGTGGGTAACAATGGTAATCTGCTGGTAGAAGAGCCGCAGCATTGTCATACCGTTGCATTGAAACATCCGGTACTTACAAGCAAGGAACTGGAAAAAATCAGAAGTATTGATACGGGAATTTTTCAGGCAAAAACATTGCAGACTTATTTCAGGGCAGATGGCAAACCGGATTCTTTGAAGAGAGGTATTGATCGTTTATGTCGCTATGCAGAAGATGCAGTGCATGATGGATTTGAAGTGTTGATTCTTTGCGATCGTGCGGTAGATAGTGATCATGCGGCAATACCCTCTTTGTTGGCGACAGCCGCAGTGCATCATCATCTCATCAGAAAAGGATTACGTGGACAGGTGGGAATTGTGGTAGAAGCCGGAGATGTTTGGGAAGTGCATCATTTCGCTTGTCTGCTGGAATTCGGGGCAACAGCCATCAATCCTTATCTCGCCATGGCGACTATTCGAAACATGAAATCGAATGGTACATTGGTAACAGATCTAAGCTGGGAAGAGTTGAGATATAATT
>JBKDRQ010000230.1:0-4143 GCA_046341135.1 Bacteroidota bacterium | reverse complement strand
AGGGATAACATAATTAACAGGTATACGTCTGTCATTTTCCTCCACATTAACTGCAGAAAGATTAAATGAAGTTGGCGAATTAGGGTCAATTTTTTGATAGTTGCCTGCTTCGCTTAATTCATACTGGAAAGTACGCCACATATTTCTCACCAGCTCCAGTTTGCCAAAACGAACAACCAGGGAATCTTCAAAACCTGTCATAAACATCCGCATAAAACGGATGGATTTGAAATCAGGAATATTACCCACTTTTTGCTGATATTGCCTGATAGGAATTCTAAACAAATACCATGTTTCTTTTCTGGAATTGCCATTGGCCAGACGCACATTTACTTCTCTTCTGTCTGCAATGAAATTTTGCCCTACCTGCATTTCAGCAGATTCTTTTGGTCTGATCTCAACACTGTACTGAAAATATTCTTCTATTTCATTAAGTGTATTGTCTCTGTTCAGATCTTCATTATCCGGATATAATGTAGCAGCAGGGGTATAGGATTGTTCGTTGGTAGACACAGGGCTATTCCCGTGGGGACTATTAAAATTTTTATAACGAGCAAGTATGCCGGCACCCGTGCTGTTATATAGATTATCTCTGAAATGCCTGTAGTTATCAGAAGAGGGATCATTCAACAACTTCTGATAATCACCAGTATTTCCAATATTGGATAAATAATTATTCAAAAAGTCGCTTCTGAAGCTTCTTTCCTGATCATCTGTTAATCCATCAAAGCCAATATCCTGTTGTGGCCGTTCCTCCACCACATTACTAAATGCCTGTGCTACCTGAATGGGATTCCTGGGTACTCTTGCCCAATTACTCGTATCTTCTCGTGCGTTTGTTTGAGAAGTACTCAAGCCATTTTCATAAAATCTTCGACCATCTTTTAATACATCCTCAGATATATTTCCCAGATTAAAATATAATTGTCCGCCAGTGCTATTGGGTTGTTTGATAAACGGATCCTGAATCCACATTTCAATAAACTCAATATTGTTGGTTTCAAAATCAATCTGATCTATGGCGCGCATGATTCCACCCCATTTCTTTTTAGGATTTTTGAATCTGCCTGTCAACGGATCAATTTCAGCTGTATTATCATTGTAATTGTAGGGCCCTCTTTCAGTAGGATAAAACGCCATATCAAATGTGATCAGCTGATTTTGCCCAAGATCAGGTGTGCTTTGAGGAAAAACTTCAACCCTGTTGACAAACCTCACTCTTGGATCTGATAATTCTTCCAGATTGCCCCCCAATGGATTATTCTGACTGTTTTTTTCCTGTAATACGGGTTCAATATTATACCAGGCCATTTTTGCCCTGTTAAATCCATATTTCAGATCATCTCTAAGTTCAGCCTCAGGGAATAATAAAGATCCGAATCTGTCTTTTGCACCGGAAGGAGTAGAAGCCATTGTCCAGGCAACGAAAGGAAATCTTAAATCAATCCCGTTTCTTGTACCTTCAAAATCATCAATATAAATAAGCCCGCTTCCATCCGGACGGATTTGTGGCGGGGTACTTGGAAAAATTCTTGCAAACTCACCATAAAAATTTATGCTGGATGTTTGTCGGGTTGAATAAAAGGGTATCGCATCCAGCCACTTGGTTAAACGACTCCAGTCACTTCTGAAATTCATATCCGCTCCCACCATTGTGTTTCGAATGGGATCCTCGCCATAATTCATTTTAGTAAAGAAAGGCCTTTCGCTAAGCCGCATAACCGCAGCACCCACATTCAACTGTTTATTAGGTAATTCTATGGCTTTATAATCCATTCTCAAAGCCATGAAATTTCTGTTCTGCATACCAAAAGTGGCATTGTTTTCATAACCTACCTGTATAGGAATGCCTGAATTAACAATAGCCTGATTGATAATTTTTACCGTTCCTAAATTGTAATCAACTACGTAATCAACATTTTCTCTTAAGTTTTGTCCGCCAGCAGAAACAGTAACAGATCCTTGCGGCACATTAAATGCTCCGATGGGTATATCAGTGTTTCCCCCAGCGCTCCTGGACATTCCTTTAAATACAAAACGATTTAGCTGGGGAGATTGCTGAGCAAGCCATTTGATGGAATCGTAAAGCGGATAGAATAAGTATTTGCTTCTGAGTTCTGTGGCATCCGGACCTCTGAAGATGTATTCTAAATCTGCGCCAAAAGGCTCCAGCAAAGGGAAGATAACCCTGCTTTGCTGGGAAATAACTGTAAAGCCTTCCACGTAATCAAATACACCGTCGGGCTGCGGATCGTTTTGATTATTAAGCCTGTCCAGATTTACCAGTTCAAGGATCGGACGCCCCTTCTCTTCTCCTTCCGGAATATATCTTTTTTCACCACCACCGGGCTCCTGATAGATAATATTAAACTTAAAATCTTTTCTTTCAAGCTGACCAAAACCAACGGCGTATACATTTTTCATCATCAAATCCCATATAGGCAAAGTAGGTCGTTGAGAAGTCGCCTTAAGCATTTTCAGGAAAAGTACCTTCTGTGTACCGGCATTGTTCGCGGTCGTATCTGGTGTTACATCATTCGAAAATTCACCGACCTGATATATTTTTCCATTGACAGAATATTGATAAGCAACCCCTAGTACTTCATCGGGCTGTAAAATGGTATTCAGAGAAATGAAACCGATTTGCGGGTTAAAATAATATTCTTCCGGCCTTAGCTTTCGTGCAAAGGTTCTTTCAAAATCCTGAACCGCAAACAACCCCAAACTGCTCAGGCTACTTGTAACCAATGACGCATCTCTCATAGATGGATCATTGACAATTTTACCATAGAGTTTATTTGCCTTGTTATCCGTCAACGGAGAACTAAAGGGCTCAGCAAGTGCAGTATTATATGGTTCGCTTTCACCCAGATCCATAAAAGCCACAACATTCCTGTTTTCCGTTGTAGTACCTGTACGATTGGTTACCCACACTTCCATTCTTAAAATCTGAACCGGCGATGTTACAGCCGGAACATTCTTCATGTTTTTATTATAATTCTTTCGGAAATACTGCCCAATGAGAAAATGCCTGTTCTCTTCATAATCATCCGCTTTTACTACAAAGTTCTGTAACCCTGTTCCTCCCTGCAGTTGCATTTGCTGACGGCTGCTGTTTTGATTGGCCATTACGGTTGTTACATATAATTTACCAAACTGCAACTCCGTCTTAAAACCAAAGAGGGTAGATGCCCCTGGCATCAGTGTTCCTCTTGCAGGATAGGAAATATTTCCGGCCTCCAGCCTTTTGATAATCTGATCAGTTCCTCCTGTATAATCCAGCTTGAGCTGATTTTCAAATTGAAAATTGGCCAATGTGTTATAGGTAAGCGGGAAATTAAGCTTATCTCCAATTTTTGCATTTAATCCGAAATTAGCCTGCATATCAAAATCGAATCCTCCGTTTCTGCGAGCACGCTCAGGCAGGGTTGGATTTTTAATATTCTGACCTATATAGCCGGCCGTTATGGTCAGATCTCCCTGTGGTCTGATTTCTACTTTAGGAAGACCTTTATTACTAAACAGACGATTGAAAAAACTTTCATGAACCCTAAGTTTGGGGTCATCAATTTTCCGGTTAAGGTTAAGCGTGGTATTTAATCTTCTTTGAAAATAATCTACTTCCTGCTGGCGACTTTTATAGGCAGACATCTCTTCAAAAGTCATAAATCCCGGCTTACGGTACCAGCTTCGTCCGATTTTTTCATAGATATAATACATTTTGGTTTCCGGATCATACGCTATTGAATCCTTAAAGACGGCAGGCTGCTTAAGATCAAATGTGTTTTTATTCGGATACGATTGCGCATCCCCTCTCCGGTCTTGCAAAGGAAATCGAAGTTGTACAGGAACAGGAATCGAATCAGCTTTTGAAAAACCAAAAGGCATCCTGTCCGAGGTAAATGCTACCCGGTAAATCCCCAGAAATATAAAAATGAATAGGGTTCGAGATATGGTGCGTTGTTTTGGAATCAAATCACTAAGCGTATCGTTCTTTTTGGTTTACAGACATTTTAATGCAGCTTTAATCAAAGCTTCTACCTGATTCAATGCTGCCCCTCCCTGGATTGCTTTTTTTATAGCCGCTTCTGCCGCATTTTTTGCAATACCCAGAGCAGTCATGGCTATTAACGCTTCCTGCTC
>JBKDRQ010000229.1:0-4167 GCA_046341135.1 Bacteroidota bacterium | reverse complement strand
AGGCAGCCCCTTTAACACCTCGGCTCAAATATTTTCTGGCACACATATCTGCATAGTTTTCCATCTTTTGAGAAAACTGCTTAAGATTTTTAAAAGTTTGATCGTATATGCTTCCGTTAATTGTTATTATATCAACATCATTTACTTGCAGCGTTTCGTGTACCAGATCGTCTGTCCATTTTGCGCTATTGCGCGGGAATATTCTTATTCTTTTTTCATGACCCCAGGCTCCGAAGCGCATCAGCTTATTCATGAAATATCTTTTTCTTCTTATTCTGAAGACAGCTTTTTGACTTTCCCATTTAATATTTGTTAATGATTGAATTAAATCCTCGTCAATAAATTCATCAGCATCGAGAGAAAGAATCCAGTCATATTTAGCATAGCTGTTGGCTTCGTTTTTTGTTTTCCCGTATCCTTGCCAGTGTAGGGGTATTACTTTCGCCCCCATATTTTTTGCGATGGTTATAGTTGAGTCTGTACTTCCGGTATCGAATACTAGCAGGTCGTCGGTAAGAGCTTGAACGCTTTTCAGACAACGCTCAATCACCTCTTCCTCGTTTTTTACAACCATCACAACGGATAATGGGATCATGTTCATTTTTTATGATACTTCCTTAACGGATAGTCACTAAGTTATGAGTAAAAGTAAAATTTAGTTTAATATGAATTTTATTTATATTCTGTTCATAAAACTTTCATTCTTTTCATTAGGTTTGTTGTATGTGGGGATTAATCAATAAGACGTTGACTGAAGGATCTGTAAAAAGCCTGGCTCGTGCGATTTCATTGGTTGAAAATGAGGCTGAGGGTTCTATGGAGTTTATGCAGCAATTAAATGTGCCAAATACTCCTGTAGTAGGTATCACAGGTCCTCCTGGTGCAGGGAAAAGTACTTTAACGGACGCCTTAATAAAATCTATTGTGGATGCAGACAAAAAAGTTGCGGTGCTTTGTGTAGATCCTTCCTCACCTTTTAATCTAGGTGCTGTTTTAGGAGATCGTGTCCGGATGAGCCAGTGGTACAATCATCCAATGGTTTTTATTCGTTCACTGGCAACCCGAGGTTCAATGGGGGGGCTGCATCCTAAAATTCTTGAAATTTCCGATTTATGCAAGGCAGCAGGGTTTGATTATGTTATAGTTGAAACTGTTGGGGTAGGACAGAGTGAAATTGAAATTACCGGGCTTGCTGATGTTACCATTGTGGTGCTGGTGCCCGAGGCGGGCGATGAAATTCAAACGATGAAGGCAGGCTTAATGGAAATTGCAGACATTTTTGTGGTGAATAAATCTGATCGGCCGGATGCGCATACGTTTATAAAACATCTGCGATCTATGCTGGCTCCTGCTTTTCATAAGAAAGAAGCAGAGATCCCTATAGTGCCAACAGTTGCTCTACGGGGGGAAGGCGTATCTGTATTATGGGATCAAGTAATTTATTATTTGAATTCCGGAGTCTATAACAAACAAAAGTCGCGCCTGCTTGCAGAAAAAGTCTATTACCTGATTGAGCAGGAAAAGATGAAGGGTGTAAGTAAAGAGGAGATCCGGCAAAATATCGAAAAAGAGCTTCAATTGCCAGCGTTTAATTTGTACAGGTTTACCAAAGCTTATGCGGATAAATTTAAGTGATCAGTATTTTGTCTATCCAATAAAAAAGCCGTACAAATACTGTACGGCTTTTATTAAAATGTTGTCGTTTATTAAGCTTCTCCAACCAGATCCAAAGTGATCTCAGCTTCATTACCGTTTGCAAAGTCAATTTTTGCTTTGTATGAACCTATTTCTTTCAAATCTTCCGGCAAATGAATTTTACGACGATCGATATCGTATCCGTATTGTTCGCGTATAGCTCTGGATACCATTACAGTTGTAATACTACCAAATATTTTTCCGCTTGTTCCAGTTTTTACAGCCAATCTGATTGGTGCTTCACTAAGTCTGGCAATAACCGACTTGATTTCAGCTAACATAGCTGCTTCTTTCTTACGCTGAACTTTTAATTTCTCTTCCAGCTGTTTAAGGTTTGAGGGTGAAGCTTCTATGGCATACTTTTGAGGAATCAGAAAATTACGGGCATAACCGTTTTTAACTTTTACCACTTCATTTCTGCTTCCCAAAGTGTTTACATCTTGAATTAAAATAACTTCCATTGTTTTTGTTTTAGTTTCCCGTGACCCAATCTTTCGATTCGACTGTCATCCTGCATAATTCAGGAATTAGGGAGTGGTTTACTAATAAATTTTATTTCAACAAGTCAGTAACGTTAGGCAATAAAGCCATTTGGCGTGCCTGTTTTACTGCAGCGGTAATTTTACGTTGAAATTTGAGAGAGTTTCCTGTCAGACGACGGGGGAGTAATTTTCCTTGCTCGTTGACAAATTTTTTAAGGAACTCAACATCTTTATAATCAATGTATTTAATGCCATAACGTTTAAAGCGACAATATTTTTTCTTGGGCTTGTCGGTTTTTATGGCCGTCAGGTATTTGATTTCGTTCTTTGCCATACGTTATGCCTCCGTTTTTTTGTTAGAAGATAATAAGCCATTTCTTTTTTTCTCGTTGTACTCGACGGCGTATTTATCGAGTGCGGTGTACATGTGACGAAGTACTTGCTCATCGCGGTGCAGTTGCACATTTAATTTAGCGTTAAAGTCAGCCGGAGCTTTGTACTCAACCACCCAATAGATACCGGTGGTTTTTTTCTGAATGGGATAGGCAAGTGATTTCAGACCCCAGGGGTTGCTGTGCACAATTTCTCCACCACTTGAAGTAATCAAGTCGGTGTAGCGTTTCTGAGCAGCCCTGAAATCGTCTTCTGACAATACAGGGGTAAAAATCACCATCATTTCGTAATGTTTCATTACAATAGAGGTTTAAAAATGAACAATTGGGTTTCTCCCAGTGGATCCCGAACCGGAGTACAGGAAATCTGCCAATACAGATTTGGGGCGGCAAAGTTATGGATAAAAGGGGGTTTTTCAAAGGGTTTAGTAAAAAACCTGGAAATCAGTGCTTTCAGAAGCACTTTTAAGACGGTTTTATATCTATAATTTTCATTTGCAGAGATGTTTTTTCGTTGAAAGTATTGGCTTCTAGTGTGTACACGACGTCTACTGCTCCTTTTTGTACCATTTCAAAACTCGGGGCCCCCTTGAAGAAAATACCTGAGAGAGTGCTTTGCCCTTTTTTAAGCGATACTTTTAAGTGATGATCTTTCACAATTTTAGCTGCTCCGGTGTCTGCAACATTTTTTGTAAGGAACACTGGCCTTGGATTATCTGGGCCATAGGGTTCCATTTGATCTATGATATTTAAGATGGATAGTGAGGCGGTTTCGAAATCCAGTTCGGCATCGATGATAATCTGTGGTGTTAATTGATCTTCTGTGATGGTTGATGATACAAATTGCTCAAAACAATCCGTAAAATCTTTCAGTTTTTCCGGCAGCAGCGACAGGCCTGCGGCGGCGAAGTGACCTCCGAAAGCCAGCAAATGATCTTTGCAGGCATGAATGGCTTCATACAAATCAAAACCCACCACACTTCTTGCGCTTCCTGCAAGGCAATCACCACTTTGGGTTAATACGACGGTAGGACGATAGTAATGTTCGGTCAATCGGGAAGCAACGATACCTACCACACCCTTGTGCCAATGAGGTTGATAAACAACGGTTGACTTCCTTTGCTGCATCTCCGGATTATTTCGAATAAGTGTGATTGCTTCTTCCGTAATTGAACTGTCTGCTTCTTTTCGTTCATCATTATCAGCATGTAATAATTTAGCATAGGCTGTTGCTTCTTCCGATGTTTCACTGATAAACATCTGCACTGCTTTGCGGGCATCATCCATTCGGCCCGCTGCATTTACGCGTGGAGCAATCATAAATACCAGGTTATTAATTTTCATAATCCCTTTTGCACCACTTAACTGCATTAACGCCTGGATTCCAACAGAAGGTTTTGTATTTACCTGCTGTAGACCATACCATGCCAGGATTCTGTTTTCTCCGGTCATCGAAACAATGTCCGCAGCAATAGCAGTAGCAACCAGATCCAGATAGATTTTTATTTTTTCAAAGGGAATATGTAGTGTAAGCGCTAGTGCAGATATTAATTTGAATCCGACACCGCATCCGCATAGTTCTTTATAAGGATAAGGAC
>JBKDRQ010000228.1:0-11324 GCA_046341135.1 Bacteroidota bacterium | reverse complement strand
AACATGATCCGTACGACCACCCCAATAACCGGCAAATGCGCCCAATAAAATGCCTATAGTAAGCGACAAGATTACTGCTATCAGGCCAACACCTAAACTCACTCTGGTGCCGATTATAAGACGACTCAATATATCTCTTCCAAATTTATCAGTACCTAATAAGAAAGTTTTTTCTTCTATAAGTTCATGAATGTTATTACTTTCTGTTGGGTAAGATCTTTTTTCTGTTATACCATCGTCAATATATTTATCAACAATAAGATTTTTCCCTCTGTATACATAGCCGGTTATTGGTATCCATTCATAAGCATCCGTTTTGCCGCTGAATAGTATATCCATAAAGCTTTCATCCGTATTCGTTGATGTATGAATCTTTAAAAATAATTGCCTGTATCCCGGTTTTTTGCCACCAATCTCCAATATCATCCGGTTGGCATTAGGCGAATTATCAGGAGCAATTACATATGCCATCATTGCAACAACCAGCGCAATCAGGATTAATATAATTCCTGAGAGCAGGCTTTTGTGCAATATTAGTTTTCTGAAAAATGAAAGCAATGCCAACATAATTAAGAAAGGTACGTAAAGTGCTTTATATAAACCCTCATTTGATTCAAATTACCGAACTGTTCTTCCTTTCCATTGGTATTTGACCATATTTCCTAAAAAACCGGCCGTCACCATGTATAGTATATGCAAAGGCTGTAGTCGTAAAAAAATCCAAAGCAGATTTGTTTTGCCAAAAAAAAGACTGACAGGATAAAGAAAAATCAATTCGATGGATGTTTTTATAATCATTAATACGATTAGTGCAGGCCATAGCATTTTATTAAAAAAAACAGCAACAAAAACAAAAAGAAAACAGAAATTCAGTAAGAAAACAAGAATGACTGCTGACTTAAAAAAAATCCCTTCATAATATTTCCCCTTGCTTGCCCAGCGAATACGCTGTTGTAAAAAAGAAAGAATATTTGCTGACCCATTTGTCAGCACTACAGCTTCTTTGGATTTACAATAATGTGTTCTCCCGGGAAATTGTTTATCTATTTTTTGCATCAGCAGCAGATCATCGCCGCTTGCAATATGATCAATATTTGAATAGCCATCTACAGCCATAAAAGCCTTCTTTTGAAAACAAAGATTGGCGCCATTGCTCATAGCATGCATTCCCGACTGCACAGCCGCTGCTGTAATACCCTGAAGCATCATGAAATCAAGCGTCTCAAATTTATTAAGCATTGAATGATTGTCTATAATTGCTACAGGTGCAGCTATAAACACTGACTGTCGATTTTGAATAACCGCATCATAAGCGCGCAGCCAATTTGGCGGTACTATACAATCGGCATCGGTAGTGATAATATAGGAACCTTTTGCTTGCTGAACGCCAAGAGTAATGGCCTGTTTCTTATAAGAATTGTATTCGTCAGTTATATAATCACTTAGTTTTATTAGCTTAACATTTGGGAATGTAGAAGCAATAAAATAAGTATCATCTTCACTATGGTCATCAACTACAATCACGTCTAAGAGTTCAGACGGATAATCCAGGTTAGTTATTGATTCAAGGCATTTTCTGATATTAACACTCTCATTTCTGGCAGGAATGACAACCGTAAAAGAAGTTACAGGTTGAGATATGTTGATAGATTCATACAATGAAGATGCAAACCACCAATAGCGATAGTAAAGCAAAAGGCCACAGTAGAAAATAAGTAATATGCCGGTAATAATTGCAGCCAACATACTGCAAAGTAATTATTCGGACGATAGTCTTTAAGAAATATTTAGTGTTTCCTCAAAAGAATTATCGAATTAGAATCGTCTGCCCTCGTTTTTTAATTTTTTTGCCGCTTATAGTAATGGCTTCAGCAATCCAGACATAATTTTCCAACGGCTGTTTTTTCCCTGCGTATATACCATCCCATCTTTGTGCCGGGTCAGTCGTTTCAAACATCAGCTGGCCCCATCTGTTAAAGACCCAAAACCTTATTTCCTTAATGCCAATAAGAAATACATCAAGATAATCATTAACGCCATCACCATTGGGGGTAAAGGCTTCAGGAACAAAAATATCTTCTTCATTAAATAATTTAACCAGTAATGTGTCTACTGCATTGCACCCATCCTGATTATTAATATTTATAAGATATTCTGTTTGACTATCATAATTGAATATGGGGGATTGTGTTCTCGGATTACTCAATCCGCTAACAGGACTCCATAGATATTGTGTAGCCCCCGGACGAGCTGTAAGTGGCGTTGGTTTAAACTTTGTTGTATTAATCGTTGGATATCTTAAGCCTGACAATCCCTTACTTATAAGAACAGACCTTGTAATGGATACTGTATTTTGCGGGCACAATTGAGGAACTACCGTCAATTTTACCTGATAATTTTCCCCCTCTTTATAGATATATGTAGGGTCTTTTTCATTAGATGAGTTGCCGTCGCCAAACTCCCATTTCCAACTTACACCGCCCTGTAGTGCAGCAGAGGAGTTATTATTAAACCGGACACTTTTTAATTCACATCCCCATGGAGCTGTAAAATCGGCTATTGGCTTGGGTATAACAGGGAGTGTAATAGGCAGTTTAGTCATGGTGTCACAACCTTTATCAGAAATAGCTTTAAGCGAATAATCTCCGGGCTTATCTGAACTCAGAATAGAAGCAGTGGCCCCTGGTATGGGATTATTATTCAGAAACCACTGATAGGTTTGTCCTCCTGATGCGTTTAAGATTACAGATGAACCTTCACAGATAAAGTTGTTATTGCCTGTAATAGATATGTTAGGAACAGGGTTGGGGTTTACTGTAACCGTTGTCCTAATTTTTGAACTACAACCACTTGGGATCTGGATGCCGGTTATGGTATACTCTGTTGTTTTTAAAGGAGAAACTGTTACAGATGATGAATCAGTTTTACTTGCAGATAAGGGAGCAGGTGACCAATTATACTTACCGGCTCCGCTCACATTCAATACAGCTGTTTTCCCCGGACAAATTGCAACTGAATTAACATTTAATACAGGTGGGGGAGTTACGAATACCATAATAGAATCAATTCCCGGACATCCCGTTTGGCTTTCAGTTACTTTTAAATAATACTTAGTATCAGAAGTTGGTGCGACAGAGATCTGTGACAGATTAGGATTAGATATAGGTGCTGAAGATGTCCAGCTATAGCTAAGATTATTCAATGCAGAGACACCAATAATAACAGGCGGAGCACCATCACAGATTCGCTTATCTGCGCCGAGCTCAACAGAAGGTGATGGTAGTATATTTACTGTTGCATTGGCGTTACCACGACATCCGTTTTGATCGGGCGATCCCTTTACAGTATAGGTTGTATTATTTGAAGGAGAAGCCGTAACCGTACTACTATCGCTGCCTGATGCAGAATTGATCCCACTTGTTGGACTCCAGCTATATGTGGATGCTCCTGATGCGGTAAGTGTAATTGATTCATTAGGACAAATACTTCCGGAATTAACATTTAAAACAGGAAGAGGTTTAACCGTTATGGTTGAGGTGGTTGTTCCCCCACATCCGCTTTGATCGGGTAATCCTGTAATGGTGTATAGGGTAGTTACGGCAGGAGATACTCTCACAATACTGCTATCGCCGTTAGTAACAGGTTTAATTCCTGAAACCGGAGACCAACTATATTTAGTAGCACCTGAAGCAGTAAGCGTAATTGAATCACCTACACAGATGCTTCCTGAATTAACACTTATGACAGGCTTCGGCTTGACAAAAATGAATATTGAGTCTTTAGCAGAACATCCGGTCAGTTTATCTGTTACCGTAAGATAATATTTTGTATCCGTTGAAGGTGAAACTGAGATTGTAGATAGATTAGGATTAGAAATTGGTGCTGAAGATGTCCAGCTGTAGTTAAGATTGCTCAAAGCAGAAACACCAATATTAACAGAAGCGCCCACACAAATAGTTTGATCCTGTCCAAGGTCTAACAATGGATCTGGTTTTTTTGTCAAAATAATTTTAGCGGTGTCTTTACAGCCTGAAAAGGATTTAATTGAAAATTCTAAATTTACTACATCATTAACTTGTAATGCAGGTGAAATGGTAAGGTTTTGACCTGAAACATATTTTCTAGTATAATACTTATTCCAACAATTGTAAGTTGAAAATCCGGACTGAGCTGAAAGAATAGTCTCGTTTTTATTACATGAGTTTTCAGCAAGAGCGGCAAACTTGCAACCTTCAACATCAACATAGGCGTATCCCCAATGCCCCCCTAAAGTACAGTCGGCCGTTGAAAATTCCAGGTAAACTTCTTTCCCCGGCGGATATTTACTTAAGTTAATATATACACGATCCCAGGGTTTATATAATACAATCGCACGTGGTGTTCTTATGGGGGATACTAAAAAACCTGTAGGATCAGAGGAATTAAAATCAAAATTAGCACATATATCTGCAGTGTTTGTTACAGGGTCAATAAGTTGAGCTATAAATCTAGGATGCTCATATGGCTCATGCGGGATATTCCTTGGCTCTTCATACACTAAGGCGTATGAAATATTATAAAAAACTCTGAGGAGGGGTTTGGAATGGTAATTTTATATCTGATACGCTCTGATTGAGAGTTTGGAGAATTTTGTAATCCACCTGCAAGAGGGTAATTATTTTCATTCCCTAATTTGACGGCAAAATTACTGCCATCCGGTGGTGTAATCGGAAAGCCACCATAGGGATCTAATTGGGTTGATTTGGGAATTATTAAATGTCTGTTAGGGTCTGGTGGTATTGGAGTTGAGCTATACATTCTCAATATATTATTACAAGAGGGACTACATGACCTATCTGCGTTTGTATTCAGCGGCAAACCAATTGTAGATCCATATATATCATAACAAACGCAGGAATTTGAATTAGCGGCATATACAGATCCACTAAAACACTGCCAATTAGTAAAATCTCCATTCTCAAATGTGATGTTTGGCGGGCAGTAACTAGACGCAACGCCGGATGTCGTCCCATTTGTTCTTAAAGTTGAGATGTTTTTTGAAGACTCCTCAGTCCAACCGGGGGGTATGATATCTCCATTCAGGTTAATCCATGCTACCTTGTTTCCTTTAATAATCTTTGCTTTCTTACTCTTGAACCCGTAAAAAAAATCGATATCAAGTTCTTTGACGATACGCCCTGTATTATTTATCAAAACCCATCTATTATCAATAGTTGCCGCTGCAACGTTTTCTGTAAAATATCCTATATTACTAAATTTACAAGGGAATACCTGATTCCCTTTCTCACCGAGAAAGCCCCATTTTTTATTTAACATAACCGGTAACAAACCATATGAATAATCAGCAATATCTTCATATAAAATATCAGAAACCGGATTCTTTTTGCTGTCAAGCAAGCTCCATTTATTATTCACGAATACTTTAAAAAATCCATTCATTAAACGAACAGGCTCTTTTGAATGCTCACCATATAATTTATCGTTTCTTGATTCAATATTGTGTGCATGATCATGGGTGTTTACTTGCGCATTGGTAAGCTGAGATAATAATATAAATGATAATACAAAAAAAAGACGGTGTTGCATGGAATATGTGTTTATATGATCTTAAATTTAAGAATTATAGGCTTAAGTATTCATTTCATTTTCATAGTAAACTGCTTGGCAAAGCTAATGTTTTTGTAAATTGGGGTCAACATTAGTTACATATCATTGATATAAATACGCTTTATTCATTGATTCTTAATTTATTACTATCAATAATGTCCAACGGCATCGAACCTGAAATAAAAGACTTTCTAAAGCGCGTACTGCAAACTGTCTCCACAGGTATGCTATTCCTGTTGATTCACATGACATTTGGCTTGTATCTCAACTGGGGTTTCTTTGAAGAAAAAATTACAATAGGCAACATTATTTATTATATTTTCCTGATCAGCAGTTTCATAAGTCTGATGTATTATTATTACCGACTCTGGAAAGGAAGACTAACCGGAAAGCAGTAAATATTCTAATATAACTGATGATTCTCATTTCTGCGTTTGCTAAATATCATCTGAAGAAGTTATAGATAAGGATAATTTTACGCATCAATTTTTCCAAATGTATTTATTAATTATCACTGCCTGTACAGCTATTGCCGGCATATTTGTATCTGCTCTATTCAAGTCAATTGACGACCAAGGGTTAAACGATGACATTTCTTTTCGCCGGTGATCAAAATCAGACTACATCCTGATGCGCATTCTTTATAATCGGCAGATCAAATGCTGAAATTTGTTTGAGATTAAAATTTATTTATCATCAAAAAAATTATTCATTATGAACAACGGAAACATTGCCGTCAAGAGATCAGAAACACTACCCACATTATTCGATGATTTTTTCAAACCGTGGAGAGAATGGTTTGATGCAGGATGGGAAAGAGTAGCAACCGTACCTGCTGTTAATGTAACAGAAGATGCAGGAGCTTACAAAATTTCCATAGCAGCACCAGGGCTTAAGAAAGATGACTTTAAGGTTAATGTGGAAGGCAATCTGATCACCATCAGCGCTGAAAAAAAAGAACAAAAAGAAGAGCGTGAAGAAAAGTACACGAGGAAAGAGTACAATTACACTTCTTTCTCCAGAACATTTACGCTGCCTGAAAACATCAAAACAGATAAAATTGAGGCACACTATGAAAATGGTGAATTAACACTGGCACTTCCGAAAATAACCGAAGAAAAAGTGACGACAAATAAAAAAATAGAAATAAAGTAGTAAGTGCCTAAAGCCCCCTTAGCAGGGGGCTTTAAAATTAATCATTATGCTTTCGTACCAATTAGAGGCTATACACAAAGAAACTAAGGAGTTTAATGTTCAGCTTGAATTGATGAGCCAGGAATGTATTTACATGAAAGACAGATTAACATCTCTGCTCAATCTATTTAATGCATCGTTTATCATTGAATGGGCTGAGTATTTTCAAAATCAAATTATCATGAAAGAAGAGGATATTGAATTAATAAAATTTGATTTACACCATCTGGAAATGCTCATTATTAACCATAATCAAGTAGAAAATATTAATGATACAGTTCTGAATTTACAGATACAAGTTCTGGAAAAAATATCTTTTTTAGAAAATGATTGCATGAAAATGAAACAGGCTTTTCATGAATTTATTGGAACACACTTATTACAATAGATTTTAGAAATAATCAAACTGATGACCAATATCAGTTTGATTGGCTGTACTGATCATTTTGTATTGAAACAACAACATTTACTTTCGTCTTACAATTAGATTAGTTATGAAAAAAATATTATTGGCATTAGATGGCGCCCACTTCCCGAAAGGGGCTTTTGAACTGGCGGCTGAATGGTATCGTAAAGAACCCCTATTGGTTACGGGTGTTTTTTTAAGCCCGATTGATGTTTCTAAAATTGTTACTTACACCGGATTGGAAGCAGTTCCGATGATGCCATCGGTAGTGGAAGATGAGTATGGAGCAGAAGTTGCCGAAAATATCCGGTTATTCGAAGAAAAGTGTTTGGCAGAAGGCCTTGAATACCGTATTCATAATGATTCAGATAATTTGCCTTTGGCTTCTCTGATCCAGGAAAGTCGTTTTGCGGATCTTATTTTATTAAGCAGAGAATCTTTTTTTGCCAATATCAACAAAGAGCAGCCGAACGAATATATGCAGGAGTTATTAAAAAAATCGGAATGCCCTGTCTTGCTAATCCCTGATCAGTATGAAAGCCCTGAAAGAATTCTGCTTTTGTATGACGGCGAGGCTTCTTCCGTATTTGCATTAAAACAGTTTGCCTATTTGTTTCCTGAGCTGACTAAACTGCCCACTACCTTATTAAAAGTTAGTAAAAAACCTGAAGAGCAGTTGCCGAGCGAACAAGGCATTGCTGAACTGGCTGCCCGTCATTTTTCAGATCTTACTTTATATGATATGTCTTTAGAAGACAAATCACAATTAACCAATTGGCTAAAAGAAGAGGAAGCTGCATGGGTGGTAATGGGTGCATATGGGAGAAGTTTATTGAGTAGCCTTTTCAAAAAAAGCTTTGCTGATGAATTAATTAATGATGTAAGGCTTCCTTTATTCATCACACATCAATAGAAAATTGTTTATATCAAACATAAAGGCTTCCTGTATTTTTGGTTGGTAATAACGCCCCGCCGTTCCCGGCGGGGCTCTGTTTTTCATCAACCTTTTCAACGATTCATATCATTGAAAAACACCTTTACCAACAAATATCTTAGCCATATTAAAAAATGCAAACACATGATACTGCACATCAACGACAGCAGAATGCTCAGAGAAATCCAACTAGATTTTTCACGTTTCTATCCTTATCTGCGGATTGAATTTTATAAAAATGAGGCGCCTGTAAAAGAATTATTGAATGATGAAATGAAAATCGATCCTTATGTAAAGGCAGGATCAGTCAGAAATAAACACCATTCGGGATCAATCAATATTTTCCCCAACACCACCATAATAAATATGAAAAAATGGATGTTAGATGAATTTAATTTATATGTACAAATATTTCATTATACATTTAACGGATGGGAATGTGTAACAGATACTGAAGACTGTACATTAGATGAACTCAATGAAAAGGGGAGGCATACTTTTCATGAACTGCATAATGTATCTGCTCAGGTAAAAAATCTTTTTTAAAACAGATCTTACTAATTTAGTGGCAATAACATTTGCCATTCATGAAACCAACCACTGAAATCAAGTTCCTGCAAGGGCCTCAAAGCCGTTGGCAGGAATTAAAATTTACCCTTAAAGTATTCATAGAATTTATCAGAGGTTTTCGCAGTTTATCCTTTGTAGGCCCCTGTGTAACCATCTTTGGATCCGCTCGTTATCCTGAAGATCATGAATACTACAAACTTACCCGACAAGTAGGTGCCGAAGTAGCCAAACTGGGTTTTACCGTTATGACTGGTGGAGGACCAGGGCTCATGGAAGCAGCCAACAGAGGAGCCAAAGATGTAAACGGGCGTAGTGTGGGATGTAATATTGTTCTGCCTTTTGAACAGAAACCGAATCCTTATCTGGATAAATGGGTTGATATTCGATACTTCTTTGTGAGAAAAACTTTACTGATTAAATACTCTTACGGATTTATCTGTATGCCTGGCGGATATGGTACACTCGATGAATTCTTTGAGGCATTAACCCTTATTCAAACAGAGAAGATCAAAAACTTTCCGGTCATCGTTATCGGAAAGGAATATCATCAGGATGTAATGGATCACGTGTTGCGTATGAAAGATAAAGGAACGATCAGTGCGGAAGATGAATTTCTATTCTCCCTGACAGATTCAGTAGAGGAAGCCATCCAGATATTAAAAGATCAGAGTATCAGCCGTTTCGAACTTCGCCACGAAGAACCCAAACCATTCAGGTGGTTATTTGAAAGGAGATTGAACCATCATCAACACAAATCCTGATGAGGTTTATTCTGCCTGAGCCGCCATCTGTTTGGCCGCACGCTTTCTGTCTTCTTCATTCAGCATAACCTTACGCATACGAATGAAGTTGGGTGTCACTTCAATACACTCATCAAATTCAATATATTCCATACACTCTTCGAGTGTCATTAAAATCTTAGGAGCAATATTGGTTGCTGCATCACTTCCGCTGGCACGCATGTTGGTGAGCTTCTTCCCTTCAATTATATTCACTACTAAATCTCCGGGCTTGATATGTTCAGCGATAATCTGACCTGCATACACTTCCTCTCCCGGATCAATGAAGAAAGATCCCCTGTCTTGCAGCTTATCGATAGAATATCCCGTCGCCGTTCCTCCCTGTTTGGCTAATAATACACCATTATTTCTTCCGGGGATCTGTCCTTTCCAGGGTTTATATTCGCTGAAGCGATGCGCCATCACGGCTTCACCTGTAGTAGCCGTCAGCATTTGTGTACGCAATCCAATCAGTCCACGTGAAGGAATATCAAATTCAAGATGTTGCATTTCTCCTTTGGTTTCCATCACCAGCATCTCTCCTTTTCTGCGTGTAACCAGATCAATCACTTTACTGGCAAATTCCTGAGGCACATCTACCACCAATGTTTCATAGGGCTCATATTTTTTCCCGTCAATTTGTTTCGTGATTACCTGCGGTTGCCCTACGGTCAACTCATATCCTTCCCTCCGCATGGTTTCAATCAATACCCCCAGATGTAGAATACCTCGACCGTAAACCACAAAACTTTCTCCCCCTTCGCTATCCTGTACTCTTAGAGCCAGATTTTTTTCTGTTTCTTTCATCAGGCGGTCGCGCAGATGTCTGCTCGTTACAAACTTACCATCCTTACCAAAGAACGGAGAGTTATTGATACCAAAGAGCATATTCATGGTCGGCTCATCCACGCTAATTACCGGCAATGCTTCCGGATTTTCCGCATCGGCAATCGTATCGCCAATATTAAAATCTTCCAGGCCCACCACTGCACATAAATCACCCGCAACTACTTCGGTTACTTTTTTCTTACCCATTCCTTCAAACACATACAACTCTCTTACTTTAGATTTTTTGTGTGTACCATCGGTCTGCACCAATGTGATCTGCTGATTTTCACGGATACTTCCTCTGCTGACTTTACCAATAGCAATTCTTCCCAAAAAAGAAGAGTAATCAAGCGAGGTGATCTGCATTTGCAGATTGCCTTCCGTTACGCGGGGTGCCGGCACATATTTCAAAATACCCTCCAACAAAGGGGTTATATTATCTGTCGGCGTTAATGAATCATTGAACCATCCATTCTTTCCGCTTCCATAATAAGTAGGGAAATCCAGTTGCTCCTCATTGGCATCCAGATTGAAGAACAGTTCAAATACAGCATCATGTACTTCATCTGGACGACAGTTGGGTTTATCAACTTTATTGATAACCACGATAGGCTTTAGATTCAGCTGAAGTGCTTTTTGCAATACAAAACGGGTTTGCGGCATAGGGCCTTCAAACGCATCTACCAGCAGGATTACCCCATCTGCCATTTTCAACACACGTTCTACTTCTCCTCCGAAATCGGCGTGGCCCGGAGTGTCAATAACATTAATCTTTACACCGTTATAGGAAACCGCAGCATTTTTGGAAAAAATAGTGATGCCTCTTTCTTTCTCGAGATCATTACTATCCATAATCAATTCGCCTGTTTCCTGATTATCGCGAAAAACTTTAGTCGCATGGAGAATTTTATCTACCAGCGTAGTCTTTCCATGGTCTACGTGCGCAATGATGGCTATGTTACGAATGTTCATTTTAACGGTTTGTATTTGAGGCCGCAAAGGTACG
>JBKDRQ010000227.1:0-7112 GCA_046341135.1 Bacteroidota bacterium | reverse complement strand
TTTCCCGTTTGTTTGAACACACATAGATAAACCATTATACTCTATAGCATTACCACAATTATCTCCATTTGCATTATTATCTATAGGGATTGGAATATTTCCGAAATCAAGCTGAGCTCCTATTAAACATGGCGCATTTGTTTCTGTCTCAAAAAAATATAACGACCAGACCCCCGCAGGATTAGCATTTTTGAATAAATCAATATAATTTACACCCGCACTAAAAAAAGATCCATTCCCGGTAGAATCAAGTGTGTTTCTGGTATAGGACTGTGAGAAACTTAAATTATCATTATTAACTCCGGGCAAACATCCGGCAATGTTACTGGAAACCATACCCACTTGGGTAGTACCATTACCTCCAAAAGAAGTTAGACTTGCACCATCAAAAACCTTAACGCAAATACCGGAAGGAGACTTTAAATAGGCTGCCACTTGCATAGAATAGTTAGCTCCTCCGCATTGTCCAAAACTGAGTTTAATCAGCTTCAATCCGAAATTTGTCAAGTCCATATCGGGCAGTCCTGCAGGAATAGTAAAATCAAATCGCTTGGTTCCGGGAGATGCACATGAGGCATAATTCGTCCCCAAATCCAAATCAACCGGCAAAGTAGTGGTGGTGGTAAATGATTGTGCACTTCCTGTAACAATAGAAAGCGCCCAAAGAAATGTAAATATTGTTTTTTTAGATAGAGATGATATATTATTCACTGCAAGCTTGTTTGTTAATGACTGGTAATTTTCCCGCATAGATTTGGATAATGAATATTGGTTTATCTTGAAGGGCAAGTTATAGAAAAATACATGACAAAGCAGCTTAATTTTTACCCATTATTTCAAAAATAAAAACGTAACAACTCATGCAATTATGCATAGCTTTCAATTACCAAAAGTTATAACCATAAACGATTGATTGTAAGATTTTTTTTGGCATGAATGAATAATAAAAGTTATTGTATATTTGCACCCCGTTAAGGCCTCGTAGCTCAACTGAATAGAGCATCTGACTACGGATCAGAAGGTTTCAGGTTTGAATCCTGACGAGGTCACAAAGCCCTGCCAATTTATGGCGGGCTTTTTTGTTTGTGGGCGTTGAAAGCATGCTTTCCCATGCGGGTAAAAAAGCCCAATATAAAATTAATCACCAAATAGCAATCCTGACTAACTTATTTAACTCTGATCTTTTGACCGGGCTTTATATATTTTCTTCTGGAAGAAGAATTCAACTTATATATTGAAGCTATACTTATCTTATATTTTTTGGCTATCGAATAAAAGCTTTCTCCTCTTCTTACAACATGATAACGAACAGCATTCTTTTTTCTTTTCTTTGCTACGAGCTTCTGCTTCTTTATTGACCTCCTGGGAGCATATTCCGGACCAAAAGAAAAATCAGCAGGATAATGCTTTTGTATAAGCTCTTTCTTTGTCAAAACCAACGTATCGCAGATTAAAGCGCGTGCTTCCGCATCAATAAACAAAAAAGGATCAAAGGAGTAATCTTTATACCGTGTTTCAAAATGCAAATGCGGACCTGAAGAACGACCCGTTGAACCACCCAAACCCAGCAAATCTCCGGCTCTCACAAACTGATCCGGCGCAACGGATATTTTACTTAAGTGTCCATAATACGTTTCCAAGCCATTGAGATGACGTACCACAACGCAATACCCATAACCATTATAATTGAATTTTGCATAACGTACAATGCCATCAAATGCACAAACCACCTTGTCTCCTGTCACCAGTTTAATATCTAATCCGTGATGCATCCTCCCCCCTCTCGAGCCATAACCCCAGTAAAGCTTTCCGTTGCGGGGAAAAACAAAAGACTGATCTGGTTCTAAGAGTGAAATCCGAATCGTGTCCGGCAATAATTCAGGAGAAAAATTATCGTATACAAATAAGGTATTATAAAACCAGTTCTCTCTGAATATATCATTATTAATCCGGAGCCTTTTACTTATTGAATCAGCAATAATTTTATCCAGTGCAACAAGATTATACGTTATTACAGGAGCACTATCTGCATTACAAAAATGAGGATTATTAAAAAGTTCAGGACTCTTAGTTGCATGCAACCCATTGAAGACACCTGCTGCACAAATAGTGATTAGTAATAGGTAGAGTGTCTTCATGATTATGAACAGTGTTATAGATCGCTTAGTATTCTTGGTTAAAAATCAGTTGTTCATAAGATACGCAGAAGTCGATGAATAAATCAGCATTACTCCGTCACAAACTTCTCTTTCATCTTTTCCAGCAGACGGGTTTCGATCATCTTAATAGCCAGCAATATCATATTTTTAAAGGCGCGTGCAGTGGAAATACCATGTCCCACAATCACAGGTTTATCCACCCCGAGAATCGGAGTCCCTCCATAAGTCTCAAAATTGAAACGCTGCAAATAATCATCTTCATGTAGCTGGCGTGCGCGAGCAATATCGAAAATCGATTCCCCCATTTTTAAAATAACATTACCGGTAAATCCATCACAGACCATCACGTCGGCCTTGCCAGTAAAGATCTCTCTTCCCTCAATATTACCGATAAAATTGATGAGCTTACTTTCCTTCAGTAAAGGATAAGTTGCCTGGGCCAGTAAATTACCTTTCCCTTCCTCTTCTCCTATATTAACTAAACCCACAGCAGGCTGCTCTATCTCTAAAATATTCTGCGCATATATACTTCCCAGAATCGCATTTTGCAGCAGATTCTCCGGCTTACAGTCAGCCTGTAAGCCCACATCCAGCACCAGTCCGTATCCTCCCTGCACTTTTGGGATAACTGTAGAAATCGTAGGCCTTAAAACCCCTTCAATTGACTTAATCGAATAAAACACGCCTACCATCATTGCTCCGGTATTACCGGCGCTGATGAAAGCATCGATTTCCCCTTTAGCCAATAAAGAAAAACCTACAGACATGGACGCATTGGGCTTCTCCCGCAGCGCGCGTGTAGGAGGCTCGTGCATACCAATCACTTCAGTTGTGGGGATAATGGTAACGGTGTCGGGTAAACGAGGATAATGTGCGCGAATCAGCGATTCATCTCCAATGAGTTTTAGCTTTGCCCGATAGAGAGGTTCGGACAAAAAAAGATCTACGCCCAGCAGGGCTTCCTGCGGAGCGTAGTCGCCACCCATCATGTCAATACCGATTGTCATGAGCAGGGTTCAATAAGATTTACATTAAGCTTTGGCAGGTGCTTTTTCTGCGACCAGTTTGCCTTTGTAATACAACTTACCTTCACTTACGTGAGCACGGTGACGCACATGCAATTCTCCGGTAGTTGTGTCTTTACTCAATGTAACTGATACAGCAGTATAATGCGTACGACGCTTGGCACTGCGTTGCTGAGAATGTCTGCGTTTTGGATTAGGCATACACTAAATTTTATTCGTTTCTAAATTGATCCAGATCTTTCCAGATCGACTGGTCTTTCGCAGGTTGCGGATTCATCTTTGCCAATTTGGCCAGGACTTCCTTATTGCAGTAAGGACCTCCTATTTCAGCTTCCTTGCACATTTTATGCATCGGAATACTAAGATTAATAAATTCAAAAATCCACTTCTTTACGTTTAGATGACTTTCTGTTCTGGGAATGTAAAACACGTCCGGGTCTTCCTCTTCTTCATTCATCTTATCCGCATCCTCGGTCATCTTCACCAACACCTCAAACTCATCCCATAATTCCATCGGCAGTCTGTTGCCACAACGATCACATTGTACTTCTACCGTTCCTCCCACCTCAAATTTCAACAACATGAAGCCGGTATTTTTTTCCAGACTCAGGCGGAGTTTAACTTTGACGTTGTTGAAATCCTGTGAGCCAAATTCCTCAAAAAAACGATCTTCTATCTCGTATTCGAAGGAATGCTGTCCAGGTTTCAGGCCAACAAATGCTATTTCAAAATCCCGCCGCCCTGCCATACTGCTGTTTTATGGGTCGGCAAAGGTACATGAATTTGGGTTTTTAACAAAACCCAATTCAAAATCCCAGTTGTTGCCCGTCTTGCCCCGAAAGCATTCGGGGCAAGACTGTTGTCAGGTTGTCGTAGATTAGCTCCGCAGTTGGCAATATAATATCTTAGTAACCCATGGCAAATCAGCGTAGTCTTCACCCCATCCTCCTGGCCCTACCCCTCCTACCAATACTGTGTGTTTACGGCTTCAGCCAATTCCCGGATTTTATAGAAAATGAATATGCGCAAAATATTTATCCGGCAATTTCAGCACTCTTAAGAAAGATCACTAACCTCCTGCCCTTCAGTCTGGGCGACCTGCTTTATCTGTTGACCGGCATTTATATCCTATTGCAAATCGTAAGACTCATCCGCAATCTGCGCAACAAACAAATCGACAAAGCGGAAAAACTCAAGCCACTGATACGCCTTTGGCTGCTGCTATCCGGTATGTATATCGCTTTCTATCTGCTTTGGGGATTGAATTACTACAGACAAGGGGTGGCCCAACAAATGCAATTGATCAATCAGACCTACTCGCAACAAGAATTACAAGAACTATGCGATGAAATAACAGTAAGCATGACACAACTGAGAACAGATCCTGCATTTGAGCAAAACTTACATACTGAATTGCCATCCATGCTTCGGGATGCGACATCAGCCTATCAAAAATTATCAATAAAATTCCCCTTTCTGCAAGCGCATGACTTTTCACTCAAACCTTCCTGGTATAGCGACTTAGGTAACTACGGTGGTTTTTTAGGATACTACAACCCTTTTACCGGAGAAGGACAGATCAATACAGATTGCCCCTCCATTCTTAAACCCTTTATTGCCTGTCACGAACTGGCACACCAACTTGGATACGCAAGCGAAAGCGAAGCAAATTTTATGGGTTTTCTTGCTACTGAGCATAGTGAAAACATCAGCTTGCAATATTCCGGACAGTTAGAAATCTTTTTATATGCAACAGGAAAACTTCGAGTGGCCGACAGCAATGCAGTTAAGCAATATTTTGAAAAACTACATCCCTTCATAAAAAAAGATCTGAAGGATTACAGAAATTATTTAAGGAAACATGAAACTGTTTTCTTAGAGTGGACCAATGATTTTTATGATTTCTTTCTCAAAAGCAACAATCAGCAAACCGGCATAAATAGTTATCGGGATGTGGTGGGATGGGTGATAGCGTACAGAAAACAGTATGGCATCAGATAGAAGTTGTTACGTTCGTTGCTCGATGTTCGTTATTCGTTTTTCGAAAAACGACAGACGATCAACGATAAACAATGTTAGAATTTATTCTTCCACATCATACTCTCAATCGGCTTATTGGGCTGACCACTGTATTTGGCATTGGCTTTCTGATTATACTTCACTTCAATATCTCCCTCTACCGGGAAATAAATCAATTGTCCAATGGGCATACCCTTATACACTTTCACCGGCTGCTTTACGGAGATCTCGAGTGTCCAGTTGCCACAAAAACCCACATCTCCCTTTCCTGCTGTAGCATGAATGTCAATACCTAATCTTCCCGTTGAGGATTTTCCCTCGAGAAAAGGCACGTGCGCATGGGTTTCGGTGTACTCCAAAGTAACACCCAGATAAAATATATTGGGATATAAAACAAAGCCTTCTTCAGGTATTTCAAAACACTCAATATGATTGTGTTTTTTAGCATCCAGCAAATGCTCTTTATAGGTAGCCAGCGTAGACCCCAGATGAACATCATAGGAGTTACTACCCAGACAAGCCCTGTCGTAAGGCTCAATCTTAATCGTACCTTTTCCCATTTCTTCGAGAATGCGTTTGTCGGACAGTATCATAATAATCGTAGCTTCGTGAGGTCTGCAAGATAATTTAAATATTGAGAGTTGCCCCTCCTTTATCAACATAGAATCAACAACCATACAGAAATGGCCGTATGGAAGATCGAAGAGCCGGAATCCTTCTTCTTAAAGTCATTACCTGAACTATCACTCCCCTCCCATCCGCATAAAAGACTGCAACATCTGGCAGGACGATTCTTGTTGCAGCATTTACGGCCCGACTTTCCCATTTCACGCATTCAGTCTGCTCCGGGGCAAAAGCCTTTCTTGTCAGATAATGCCTGTCATTTTTCCATTTCGCATACTAAAAATATGGCAGCTGCCATCATCAGCAACTCTCAACCGGTAGGTATCGATATCGAAATGATTACTGACAAAGCAAATAAAGTATGCCATAAATTTTTGCATGCATCTGAAATACAATGGCTGGGAAAAGTGTATCAAAAAATTGGACCGTTTCATGCAACCCTGATATGGAGCATCAAAGAAACAATTTTCAAATGGTATGGACTTGGGAACGTAGATTTTAAGAATGACATACAGATTCATTCATTAATTGAAGGCAAGGAAGAAAACAGTGCTGCATGTTTTTTCAAATACGCCAATCCACCAACATTCGATGCACATTATCTGAAGATGGACAACATGATCGTATCATGGAAATAAATCTCAACTAATCAGATTCACTTCTCTTTCCAGCATTACTCCAAATTTTTGCATCACAGAAGCCTGAATATGTTCACTAAGCTGAAGAATCTCAGAACCGCTTGCATGTCCATAATTCACCAGCACCAGCGCCTGCAACGGATAACATCCCGCATCTCCCTTACGATATCCTTTCCAGCCGCATTGCTCAATCAGCCAGCCGGCAGCCAGCTTATACGTACCGTCTGCATTTTCAAAAGCAACGAGATCAGAAAATTGTTTTTTTAATTCGGTATAAACTTCTTTATAGACAGAAGGATTTTTAAAGAAACTTCCGGCATTGCCCACTTTGGCAGGATCCGGCAATTTTGAAGAACGAATATGAATGACGGCATCTGAGATAGCCTTGACAGATAAATCCTGCACCTGCATTTTTTCAAGCTCCTGACGAATCGCGCCATAGCTGGTTTTATAAACCGGTTTTTTATTCAATCTTAACGTAATGGACAAAATCACAAACTGTTCTTTATACTGATGCTTAAACACACTCTCTCTGTACCCGAAGGCACAATCTTTAGCATGGAACTGAACTGCATCATCATCATGTATATGATATGCTTCCAGTGAATCAAATACATCTTTCAGCTCTACCCCATACGCACCAATAT
>JBKDRQ010000226.1:0-6233 GCA_046341135.1 Bacteroidota bacterium | reverse complement strand
ACCATCAGCTTTTCTGATGAAGTGATTATCGGAGGAATAAAAGTACCTGCCGGAAAATATGGTCTGCTTACCATACCCGATGCTAGCGAATGGACAATCATAATCTCTCAACAGAGCGACGTTACCTCGCCGGCTGATTATGACGTTTCAAAAGATGTGGTGAGAGTTAAAACTAAAGTAAAAACAGTTGCAGAGACAGTAGAAACCTTCACCATTCAGGTGGCAGATGTCGCAAGCACACAGTGTGAAGTGCAGCTGATTTGGGAGAATACCTCAGTAGGGCTGCCCGTGTCCACAGATATCGACAGCAAAGTAATGAAGCAGATTGAAAATGTAATTATGAAAGATAACCGCCCTTATTACAGTGCGGCTGCATATTATATAGACAATGGTAAAGACCTGAATCAGGCAGTTATCTGGCTTGATAAATCAATAGAAAATAACCCTCGTGCTTACTGGGTATATTACAGAAAAGCCATTGCACTGGAGAAGCTGGGCAAAAAGAAAGAAGCCATGGAAGCATCTCTAAAATCTATGGAGATTGCGAAAGAAGAGAAAGATGATACTTACGTCAGGAATAATCAGAAGCTGCAGGAACGCTTAAAATAAAAAAAGGGGCAAAGCCCCTTTTTTTATACTTGCTATTTTTTGAGCCTCTTAAAAACATATCGTGTGATAAAAATGCCATTGGCATCATCCTTTCCTGCATCACTTTCTACACCGCTGGAAACAAAAGCCAACTCCCAGCCATCCTGTGCCATGGTATTAAGTTTAGAATTTACCACGGCATCGTTGGCCGCAATGTTCTGGAAACGGATACCTCCGAGATTGTAAAAGTTCAATAATTTGGTTTCATCAAATCCTTTTACCCGGATATCTCCTCTGTCAGATTTATTTCTTTCGTTATCCTCCTCTGAACGGGTAGTGGTAAATTCCTTATAATCCCGGTTCTCGTTAGCCGAAATCATCCTGGATCTTCCCATGCCATTGGGAACAATTGACTCTATAGTTGTAACAACCTTATACTCATACACCTGTGCCAGTGAAGTATACGAGAATACAAACAGCAATACTGCAATAGATAATACTTGCTTCATAAATTATTTTTTTTCGAAGATACGCAATCATGGATCTACGAAAAAAATCTATGTAAGCGTATTATGATGCTGTTGCTTACAAATAAAGTTTTTTCTTATAAACGTAGAATACCACATACAGTATAACGATACCGATGCGTAATGCCCACATAGTGAGTTCGGGATTGGTTTTTTGGATTTGGATTTTCATGTTATTGGGTTTTGGATTAAAAAATACGTATAGTTAAAAATAGGCCGGACATCGCAGCGATCGTTTATTCCTGAACCAGTCGGCATATATATCCCCTATCTTCCACACCAGCCTGAAAGTACTTGCAAAATAGGCGTCATTCAAATTAGGATTTCCTCTTTTCTTACCAGGACGGTATGGCGTATATCCGGGAGGTCCGGGAAAATAAGAACTGGGATTGGCCATATATTTTGCAATTTCTGCCTGCTCTGGAGAAAGATATTTATCAAATAAAGCAGGATCAATGAACTTACGGCTTACGTCATCAATATAATCAGTGCCGGTAACACGATGAATAATTTCAATACCGAAAGTAATGCGCTCTGTGAGATCGTATTTTACGCCCACCCCCATAGGGATACAATACGACCATAAGTCATATTCAGGCACTCCGGTTTCTGCCATTCCCTGACCTTCCAGCCTTAAAGGCTTCAGATCAACCCAGGACTCCACACCATCTTTGATATATAATCCCTGAGGCTTAAAGGTAAACAAGCCTATCCCTCCTACCAGATATGGCTTGAAGCGAGGCTCTCCATTACCATTACGCAGACTCAGGTAAACCGTAGGATATACTTCAAGACCAATATAGGCTTCAAATAATGGAGATCTAAAAACATTATTGCGATATTTTCTGGCTAACTCAAATCCGCCACGATCCTCAATAAGTCTGTCGTCGCCCTCCATTACTCCAAAATTCAATGCCAGCCTCGCCCCCCACCATTCTCTGGGATAATAAACAGCAGCAATACCACCAATAAAATTAGTGAGAGGGATATTATTATCTTTTAAGCCAACCGTACCCTTACCTCTATTACCGCCCAGGTCGCCCAGAAAGTTCATTGGGCCAACATTCAAGCCCACTTCAAATTTAGAATTTGAACTTGCCAGACCTATCTGTGAAAAGGAATAAAACGGAGATAAAATCAGAATGATAAGAAGTATCAGAGGCATAATAACCTTAACATGTATAGTTATTTGGTTCTTCAATTTATCAGGATATTGAAATGTGAAAATAATACAGAGATCTTGTTATTCAAAGAAAATCATTAAAAAATAATAGACTACCCTTAGAGATTAGTAGCGATAAACAGATAAATTCATCATTAGGGATCAGTGTTCAACAGGAATGATTAGCACATGTTCGCATCGCGATATGCTCAATATCATCCTCCAGATACACCTCTCCAAAAGCCTCAAAACCAAAGGCTTCATAAAACTTTTTAAGATATAGCTGACCGCTTATCCTGATCTCATCTGTATGAAACAGTTCCCTTACCTGTCTAATCGCCTCTGTCATTAATTGTTTACCAAAACCAGTTATTCTTACAGACTGTTGGTTTACCACTCTACCTATATAAGCCTCATCATACACTAAAGCGGGTGCAAATAAACGACAGTATGCCAGCAAGTTGTTGTGATGGTCATAGCCCATTAAATGAAAAGCAAGTTTATCTCTTCCGTCCGCATCCAGGTAAATACATTGTTGCTCTACTACAAATACAAGATCGCGGAGGGTAATAATATCGTATAACTCATTTGCAGACAAGTTATCAAAGTGTTTAATCACCCATCTGATTGACTTAGTACCCATATTTATCTTTCCATCGTTTCTTTAAAAAAGACTGATGCTCCTGCTCCCGGCTATTATGACCGGGCTCATAAAATTTTGTTCCGCATAATGCATCAGGCATATATTCCTGTAAGGCAAAATTATCTTCAAACATATGCGCATACGCATAGCCCTTCCCATAGTTCATCTGCTTCATCAGATGTGTAGGCGCGTTTCTAAGATGCAGGGGTACCGGCAAATCACCTGTTGCTCTCACTTTTGCTATCGCTTCATCAATGGCCACATAACCGCTGTTGCTTTTGGGTGATACAGCCAGATAGATCGCACACTGCGATAAAATAATGCGCGCCTCGGGCATACCAATTTTGGATACTGCATCAAAAGTAGTATTCGCCATCAGTAAGGCATTCGGATTGGCATTGCCAATATCTTCCGAAGCCAGTATCAGCATTCTTCTGGCAATAAAAGTAACATCCTCCCCGCCTTCCAGCATACGGGCCATCCAATAGAGCGCGGCATTGGGATCACTACCGCGAATGGATTTGATAAAAGCAGAAATAATATCATAATGCTGCTCACCCGACTTATCATACAGCGCCATTTTCTGCTGCACTACCTGCAATACGAGCGCATCTGTAATCATGACCTCATCAACATTTGCAAACTCTGCGACTAAATCTAATGTATTCAATAATTTTCGGGCGTCTCCGCCACTTAATCTCAATATGGCCGCCGTTTCTTTTAGTTCTACTTTTTTATTTTTAAGATATGTATCTTCAGCTAAAGCTTTGGCGGCGATCTTTAACAAATCCTCTTCGCTTAAAGTCCTTAATACAAAAACATTACATCTGCTTAGCAAGGCGCTATTCACTTCAAAAGAGGGATTTTCAGTAGTCGCACCAATTAGTTTAACAATTCCCTTTTCTACCGCACCCAGCAAAGCGTCCTGTTGAGATTTATTAAAGCGATGAATCTCGTCGATAAATAATATAGCACCCGAAACAGTTTCCGCTTTCGCAATCACCTCTCTGATTTCTTTTACTCCACTACTGATGGCACTCAGCTGAAAAAAAGGAAGTCCGGTTTCATTAGCCACAATCTGCGCCAGCGTTGTCTTCCCCACACCAGGCGGGCCCCATAAAATCATGCTCGGCAATTGCCCACTACCAACACTTCTCGCCAATACACTCCCTTCACCTGTCAGGTGTTCCTGGCCAATCAAATCAGCCAATTTTTGCGGACGCATCCGCTCCGCTAAAGGAATTTTTTGCATAAAGGAAAGTTACAACATCCTGTGTAATCAATGATCCTGAGCTGGCTCAAATACAAAAGCGTAGGTCTTTAACAAACGAAAAGTAAATTGGATATGCACCACCAAAGCAATAGCATAGATCAGCAAAAACCACATCAGGGTTTGCATAACACTATACAACTGATTCTCACTAAACATTTTCCCCGACTCCGGCATCGCTGCTACCTGAGTAATAATTTGTTTCAACACTGTCGGCTCCATCATGATCGTAATTGTTTGCACAATATTCATCACCCCAAAGAACAAGGCCACATAAGCATTTACTTTAATAAAATCTTTTCTGCCCGGCTTCATTTTTTGTCCACCCCGTATGCCCTTATTCAAAAACTGAAAACTGGAAAAAGAATAAAGGACTACCCCTGCTGCAATAAAGACCGAAAACAAAATGGCCGGATTGGCAAAGGCGCCGACAAGCAGCATAAGCACGCCCATCCCGATAAAAAAAGCTACAAAAATCAGCAAGTACGATATTAGGCGATACGCTTTCAACATAGTATTTTATTTTACATCTAATTGTATTTGCAACTCCTGCAATTGCTTCTGATCAATGGCAGAAGGTGCATCCAACATCACATCTCTTCCTGAATTGTTTTTTGGAAATGCAATGAAATCTCTGATGCTTTCACTTCCTCCCAATATCGCACAAAGCCTATCGAACCCAAAAGCAATACCACCGTGTGGCGGTGCTCCATATTCAAAAGCACCTAATAAAAATCCAAACTTATGTTGCTGCTCTTCGGCATCCATCCCCAGCGCTTCAAACATTTTTTGTTGTAACTCTCTTTGATAAATCCGAATGGATCCGCCACCGATTTCATTTCCATTCAACACCATATCATACGCATTCGCTTTTATAGATGCATAAGGATGCTTGAGATATTCAGCAGGATTTGTAATCACCGGACTATTGTCAATCATCTCGCTGATTTGCGTAGGCTTCGGGCTGGTGAAAGGATGATGGCGTGCAACCCAGCGATTCTCTTCCTCGGCATATTCAAAAAGCGGGAAATCCAGCACCCATAATAATTTCAACTCTTCCTTTTTTCTCAAACCCAATCGCTCGCCCATTTCCAGTCGCAATTCACTGGTTGCTTTACGCGTACGCTCTTCCGCACCGGCAAGGATCAACACCAGATCTCCGGCTTTCGCACCGGCAGCATCTGCGATGGCTTTCAACTTTTCTTCACTGTAAAATTTGTCGACACTACTCTTGTACGTTCCATCAGCATTGCACTTGATGAATACCAGGCCTTTCATCCCAATCTGTGGGCGTTTAACCCACTCCGTTAGCTCATCCGTTTGCTTACGGGTATATTCACTGCAACCGGGTATAGCAATCGCTATCACCGTTTCCGCTTCATCAAACACTTTAAACTCCACGCCGCCAATCAATCCATCCAACACTGCCCTTCCGGGAAAAGTGTGAGCAGGATATTTAAGGTTGCACAATTGCATACCGAAACGAATATCGGGCTTATCATTTCCATACTGCCACATGGCTTCTTCCCAGGTCGTGCGCTCTACTACTTCATGATAATCGATTCCTTTCACGTCTTTAATGATGGCTTTAATCATGCCTTCAAACATATTCAGAATATCTTCCTGCTCCACAAAAGCCATCTCACAATCAATCTGGGTAAACTCAGGCTGACGGTCGGCTCTCAGATCTTCATCCCGAAAACATTTCACCACCTGATAATAACGATCATACCCGCTCACCATCAGTAATTGTTTGAAGGTTTGTGGTGATTGTGGTAAAGCATAAAACTGTCCCGGGTTCATACGTGAAGGAACTACAAAGTCGCGCGCTCACTCCGGAGTGGATTTAATGAGGAACGGTGTTTCAATATCCATGAAGCCATGCTGATGCAGATAATTTCTTGCGGATCTGTTCACAGCATAGCGCAGTTCTAAATTTTTTCTTACCGCATTCCTTCTCAGATCGAGATAGCGGTATTTCATCCTCAAATCATCTCCCCCATCCGTATCATCCTGAATGGTGAAGGGAGGAACGGCAGATTT
>JBKDRQ010000225.1:0-3627 GCA_046341135.1 Bacteroidota bacterium | reverse complement strand
CAACAAACCACTCGCATATACACTCAATCAAACGATGTTGCGCGTTGACCTTCCTGCTCCACTGGCACCCGGCGAAAAATTCATATTGAATATTGAATGGAATTACAAAATCCCCGACAGAGGTTTTTGGGGAAGCAGAGGGGGATATGAATTATTTCCTGAAGACGGGAATATGGTATTTACCATGAGTCAATTCTATCCACGCGTGGCAGTATACAGCGATTTTCACGGATGGCAAAACACACAGTTCACCGGTGGTGCCGAATTCGCCCTTTGCTTTGGAAATTTTAATGTTAGCATGACTGTTCCGGCCGATTATATAGTGGCCGCTACAGGAGAATGCAAAAATTATAAACAAGTACTGAGTGCGCAACAATATAACAGATGGTTACAAGCTCAGAACAACAAGGATGTTATTGAGATAGTAACGGTTGAAGAAGCTAAAACAAAAGAAAACGTACGCAATAAATCAGAAAAAACCTGGGTTTATACGGCTCAAAATGTACGGGATTTTGCATGGGGCGCCAGCAGAAAATTTATTTGGGATGCACTGCCTGTAAATATAAACGGGAAAAAAATTATGGCGATGAGTTATTACCCCAAAGAAGCCTATTCGCTATATCGCAAATATTCAACCAAAGTTATTGCACATACTTTAAAAATTTACTCCAAACACACAATACCCTACCCTTATCCGGTAGCTATATCCGTAGAAGCTTCACAAGGAATGGAATACCCAATGATCTCATTTAATTATGGCAGAACCGAGAAAGATGGCACTTACAGTGAAGCAACCAAATATGGAATGATCGGCGTAATTATTCATGAAGTAGGTCACAACTTCTTCCCGATGATCATCAATAGTGATGAACGTGCCTACTGGTGGATGGATGAAGGGCTGAATACCTTTGTGCAGTTTCTAACTGAAGAAGCTTTTGACAATAATTATCCCAGCAGAAGAGGACCAGCTCATTTGATTACCGATTACATGCGTCTACCCAAAGATCAACTTGAGCCTATTATGACTGATGCACAGAATATTGTGAATGTCGGTGCCAATGCGTACAGTAAAGCAGCTACGGGTTTAAACATTCTCAGAGAAACAATTCTTGGAAGGGATCTGTTCGACTTTGCGTTCAAAGAATACGCAACCCGATGGGCGTTTAAGCACCCGACACCGGAAGATTTATTCAGAACGATGGAAGATGCCAGCGGTATGGATCTGGACTGGTTCTGGAGAGGTTGGTATTTTGGTACTGAACCAGTTGATATTTCACTCGACTCTGTGAAGATCTATAAATTGAATACATCTAAAGAATCTACTGCAGAGAAACCATTTCGCGCTATACATAAAATCAGAAACAAGCTAGATACTTCTTTGCATTATGCTACTGATACTGATACAACACTCAGAGACTTTTATTACTATCATCCGGGTGCTGATATACAATGGCAACAGCTGCAAAAGGAGAAAAATATTGCACGCGATGAATTGAATCAATCTAACTGGATAGATCAGTATATATATGAATTAACCTTATCCAATAAAGGCGGTATGGTTATGCCGGTAATTATAGAATGGACTTTCAGTGATAATACAAAAGAAACGGATCGCATCCCAGTCGACATCTGGCGAACCAATGAAAATACTTTTACCAAAAATTTTATAAAACAAAAAGAAGTTAAATCAATTCAAATTGATCCGATGAGGGAAACCGCTGATATTAATGAGGATAATCAAAGCTGGCCATCCAAGGATAAAGCTTCAAGGTTTTCATTATTTGAATTAACACAGGGATCAGGAAGAAAAAGTCCTGTAAGAGGACAAAGTATAGATGGTAATTCAATGCAACGATCCCAAAAAGAAAAGAAGGATTAATGCTTTTTTTGCAAAAGGGCGCTATACATAGTGTCGGCCTTATATGTATATCCTTTAATTAAACGAGACGACATCAATATGCATTCACATTCGTCGTTTAATTTGTTTACTTGTCTTTCATTTTCTTCCTTGAATACGGAGCAGGTAATATAGATGAGATAGCCTCCTTTTTTTAAGGCAGGCAGGATGTTTTTAAGTATTGAAAATTGCAATTCTGCATACGCATCAATTTGTTGCACTTTGAAGTAATGCAGCCATTCCGGCGTTCTGCCCCAGGTGCCCGAACCCGTGCAGGGAACATCAGCAATAATCAGATCAAATGTTTCTGGTTTAATTTCATCGGGAATTGATATTGATAAATCAACTACAAACGTATTTTGATACACAATCCCTGCTACCTTAAAACGACTTTCGAGATTCCGCAAAATTGAATGGCGATTATCGCTTACTGTAAGTAATGTATTAGGGTAATAATCTTTCATCAAAATAGATTTCCCTCCACTGGCAGCACAGGAATCCCAAACCTTAAATGACGCTGATGGTTTGAACGGTAGATATTTAAATAAATCAGAAATCTGCTGAGAGCTGTAATCCTGAACAATAACCTCTTTGTTGATTGATAGGACTTCATCCACTTTGGTGCCATTCTGTAGTCGGATCGTTGAATCGCCAATAACCGTATATGCTAATTTCGCTATATCAAGCTTATGAATAACTTTATCTAAACTATTATTTCTTGTTCTTAAAAACAAATCAGGTTGAATCAGATGGCTACTGATAAATAAATCAGTTTCTATATGCTCACTTAATTCTTTTTTCCAGGGGAATATTTTATCCGTACTCCATTCTATTCCAAGAAATAAGCATTTCTCATATAAAGAAAGTTCTATATGAGATGCCCATTCCGGATATATATTTATTATTATATTATCTTCTTTATCTGAACAAAGAAACAAGGCTGCTGCAATGCGTTTGGTTTTTTCAAATGAGTCGAACAAATGGCCTGTTCGGAAAAAAGCGTAGCAGCACTGACTGATCTGTTTACGATCACGACTGCCTAGTTGCTTATTTTGTGAAAAATATTTTTTGAGGAATGAAGCGAAAGGTTCAGCACCGTTATAACTATCAATAATATCAGCCGACAGACTGAGATATCGTTCATAACGATTCATGAAAGTATTTTAGATGAAATTATTATATTTCCAATAACGCTTTCACCGGATCTTTTCCAAAAAGTAATTGCTCCGGATTTTCCAGTAATTCTTTTACGCGCACCAGGAAACCTACACTTTCTCTGCCATCAATGATACGATGGTCATAGCTCAATGCCAGATACATCATCGGACGAATAACAACTTGTCCGTTTAGCGCAACAGGTCTTTCCTGAATTTTATGCATACCCAAGATAGCACTTTGAGGAAGATTTAAAATGGGTGTACTCATCAGTGATCCAAAAACACCACCATTGGTAATAGTGAATGTTCCGCCTGATAATTCTTCCATGGTTAATTTATTGTCTCTTGCCTTTGCAGCCAGCTCCCCTACTTTTTTCTCTACATCTGCCATCGACATACTTTCAACATTCCGTAGTACCGGTACGGTTAAACCTCTTGGCGTAGATACCGCAATAGATATGTCAGCATAGTCATGATATACAACTTCATCACCCTCTATGTATGCGTTCACGGCAGGCCATTCACCAAGCGCCACAGAACAGGCTTTGGCAAAGAAGCTCATGAATCCAAGAC
>JBKDRQ010000224.1:0-3933 GCA_046341135.1 Bacteroidota bacterium | reverse complement strand
ATTCATGAATAAGGCCTTTACTGTCGAATACACAAAAGTTTTGCTTTTTTGCTCCAAGCGCAAAATATAACTTCATGCAGGACATAGATGCGGCGCCGGCACCATTCACAACAAATTTTACTTTTTCGATTTTCTTTTTTTGGAGTTCGAGTGCGTTGAGTAATGCAGCTGCACTGATGATGGCGGTGCCATGCTGATCGTCATGCATCAGCGGAATTTTCATTTCTTCTTTGAGCTTCTGCTCGATATAAAAACATTCCGGTGCTTTGATATCTTCCAGATTGATTCCTCCAAAAGTGGGCTCCAGTGCTTTTACAATCTGCACAAATTTTTCAGGATCCTTTTCATTGATCTCAATATCATACACATCAATATCTGCAAATATTTTAAACAACACGCCTTTACCTTCCATCACCGGCTTGCCGGCTTCGGGGCCGATATCTCCTAAACCTAAAACGGCTGTACCATTGCTGATAACTGCTACCAGATTTCCTTTCGCTGTGTATTTATAAACTTCTTCCGGTTTATTGAAAATTTCCATGCAAGGCTCCGCCACTCCGGGAGAATATGCAAGAGAAAGATCTCGTTGTGTTTTGGCTTCTTTGGTAGGGATGACCTCGATTTTACCGGGTCTTCCTTTTGCGTGATATTCAAGCGCCTGCTGGCGTCGAAGTTGATCTTTAGTCATATTATTGTTTTGATACAACAATCATTTATTGTGCACCCAGCCAAGCCATCATGCCCATGCCAATTGCAATAGCATCTTCATCAATATTGAAATTAGGGGTATGCACACCATGAACGATACCTTTTTCTTTATTCATTACCCCCAGCCTGTAAAAGCAGCCGGGTATTTGTTGGGAATAATAACCAAAGTCTTCCGCTCCCATTCTCATTTCTGTTTCTTCTACATGCGCAGCTCCTAAATAATCCTGTGCATGCTTCACCGCTTGTTCCGTAAGTGCAGCATCATTGAACACAACAGGATAGCCTTTGTCTATGTGCAAGTCAAGCTGACCACCCATACTCTCCACCAGCTGATGGCTGATACGTTCAATAAGCTGATGTGCTTCATTTCTCCAGCCCTCATCCATAGCTCTGAAAGTGCCCATCAGTTTTACTTCTTGAGGAATCACATTGGTAGTGCTGCCTCCCTGAAAAGAAGTAATGGATAACACAGAAGGATATAATGGATTTCTGTTTCTGCTGATGACCTGTTGCAGTGCAGTAACTAAATGCGCCCCAATTAAGATAGGATCAACGGCCAGATGCGGAGCAGCACCATGTCCTCCTTTTCCTTTTATGGTAAAATACAATTCGTCGGCACTGGCCATCACCATTCCTGAGCGAAAACTGAGTTGACCGAGCGCTAAGCCGGGATGAACATGCAATGCATATATTGCTTGCGGACGCGGATTTTCCAACACGCCGTCTTTGATCATGATACTGGCGCCACCGGGATTTTTTTCCTCGCCGGGCTGAAAGATCAGCTTAACTGTTCCTTCCCATTCATCTTTTAAGGCAAATAATATTTTGGCGGCACCAATCAGGCAAGACGTATGTACATCATGGCCACACGCATGCATGATTCCTTCCTTTTTAGATTTATATGGGACATCATTAGCTTCAAGAATGGGTAAAGCGTCTATGTCTGCACGCAAGGCGATGACCTTTTTGTCGGGATTCTTCCCTTTAATGATACCCACCACGCCAGTTGTAGCCATCACCTGAAAAGAGATACCCATATCCGTAAGTTGTTGTTGGATAAACTTAGAGGTTTCAAACTCCTGATAGCTCAACTCAGGATGGCTGTGTAAATGTCTTCTGATTTCAATGATTTCCTGATGATATTGATGCGCAAGATTTTTTATCTTTTCTTTCAGCATACGTACAAAGTTAATGCATAAGCCGACTCAGTATCTCTTAAGGCTGTGCCGGGGGCGCATTTAATTCTTCTTTATCCGGTTTAAATTCGATATTACTGGGGATGATCGTAATTCCCTTTGGAAATAATTCGTTGATTTCTTTTTTGAAAGCAGCCGCCTCCGCATATTCCTTGAAATTGCCCATTCTCAGCTTAAAGTAGGGGGCCTGATAAGAAAGGTATAATTTTTGTTCAGGATAAAGAGACAACATTTTTGCTTTTTCATCAAGGACTTCAGTGCGGTCTGTAGTATTCATGATTTGCAATCTAAATCCTTTCACAGGAGTACGGGCAATGGTTGCTTTTTTATTGATCTCTGCTTTCTTGCTGCTTAATAAATTATATCGGGAATCCTTCACTATTATGATACCATTGGCAAGCGTATCTCTTTGCACTTGAGTAAATGCCGTAGTGCTACAAAAACATAAGAGAACGAACAGAAAAAAATTATTCACCATCACTACTCTTTCCATGACAACTTTTATATTTCTTGCCGCTTCCGCAGGGGCAAGGATCATTGCGACCAATTTTTGGACCTACCTTAACCGGTTCCTGTTTGTGTGCTTCTTCAGATGGATCGATATAATCCTGCATGCCCGCCGGAGCACCAACGCCTGCCATTTCTTCTTTACGCTGGCGCATCTTACTCATGTCTGTTTTCTGTGCACTGCCTTCTCTGATGGTTGGTTGTCCCTGTTGTACGGGAATGGAAGCATGACATAAGAAACTAACTATTTGCTTGTTGATTTCACTGTTTAATTGAGCGAAAAGTGTAAATGCTTCCACTTTATAAATGACTAAAGGATCTTTCTGTTCGTAGGTAGCATTTTGTACCGATGTTCTCAGATCATCCATAGCACGAAGATGATCCTTCCATGCTTCATCAATAAAAGCAAGGGTAGCTGTTCTTTCAAGTGCATTGATCAGTTCGTCTCCCCTGGTGTCTATGGTTTTGTTAAGATTTGCTAATACCTGTAATCCTTTTACATTATCGCTGAAAGGAACAAATACATTTTCGATGCCTCTTCCCTGAGATACCATAATATTCTGGAATACGGGTAAAGCTTCTTTCTTTAAAGTATCACAACGATGCAGGTACGCTGTTTTTGCTTCCTGGTATAATGTTTCTGCCAGCAAATGTGTATCTGCTTTTCCAAAATTATCGGCACCAATATGGGTATCAATACCAAAGTGTACAATACATGCCAGTTTGAATCCTTCAAAATCATTGCTTTCCTGGAAAGCAGAAATCAGACTCTCCGCTACAGAATAAAATGCATGATCTACATCCAGCGCCAGTCTCTCTCCGCTTAACGCATGATTTCTTCTGGTATAAATGGCAGAACGTTGTTTGTTCATTACATCATCATACTCCAACAATCTTTTCCTGATACCAAAGTTGTTCTCTTCCACTTTTTTCTGTGCCCGCTCAATAGATTTGGTAATCATACTGTGCTGAATCACTTCGCCTTCTTTATATCCCAGTTTATCCATCATGCCGGCAATACGGTCGCTACCAAACATGCGCATCAAATCATCTTCGAGAGATACATAAAACTGTGAAGAGCCTGGATCACCCTGACGACCGGCACGGCCGCGCAGCTGTCGGTCTACACGTCTGCTGTCATGTCTTTCTGTACCCAATATCGCAAGACCTCCGGCTTCTTTTACACCTGCTCCCAGCTTGATATCTGTACCGCGACCAGCCATATTGGTTGCAATGGTAACATTACCCGGCAAACCTGCTTCCGTAACGATCTGAGCTTCGCGCGCATGTTGTTTTGCGTTGAGTACATTATGCGGAATTTTTTTCACCTGCAGCATTTTGCCGAGCAGTTCACTTACTTCCACAGATGTAGTACCTACCAGTACGGGCCTGCCTGCGGCCCTCAATGTTTCAATCTCGTCTATAACTGCTTTATATTTTTCGCGTTTGGTTTTAAAGACCAGATCTTCTTTATCTGCCCGAACCATTTTCAGATTGGTAGGAATGGTCACCACATCTAATT
>JBKDRQ010000223.1:0-12118 GCA_046341135.1 Bacteroidota bacterium | reverse complement strand
GTGGTACACTGAAAGTGGCTGCTGTTAAAGCGCCCGGTTTCGGTGATCGTCGTAAAGAAATGTTACAGGATATCGCGATCCTCACCAAAGGTATCGTGATCAGCGAAGAGCAAGGATATAAATTAGAGAATGCAGATCTTTCTTACTTAGGACAGGCCGCTTCTGTAACCATCGACAAGGACAATACGACCATCGTTGGTGGTAAAGGAAAGAAAGAAGATATCACTGCTCGCATCAATCAGATCAAAGCGCAGATTGAAACAACGACTTCTGATTATGATAAAGAAAAATTACAGGAGCGTCTCGCTAAATTAAGTGGTGGGGTAGCGGTATTGAATATCGGTGCTGCCACAGAAGTTGAAATGAAAGAAAAGAAAGATCGCGTAGATGACGCTTTACACGCTACACGCGCGGCAGTGGAAGAAGGTATCGTGCCCGGTGGTGGTACTGCATTCATCCGTGCTGTTTCAGCATTGGATTCTTTCCGCAGCAGTAATGAAGATGAGAAGCTGGGTGTGCAAATTGTACGTCGTGCTTTGGAATCTCCGATTCGCACGATCGTAGAGAACGCTGGACTGGAAGGAAGCGTCATTGTCAACAAAATCAAAGACGGTAAAGGTGATTTCGGTTTCAATGCCCGTACTGAGGAGTTTGAAAACTTACTCAAAGCCGGTGTAATTGATCCTACTAAAGTTGCCCGTGTTGCTTTGGAAAATGCAGCTTCTATCGCCGGTATGTTATTAACTACGGAATGTGTGATTGCTGATAAGCCAAAACCTGAAGCGCATCCTACTATGCCGGCAGGTGCACCGGGTATGGGCGGAATGGATTATTAATTGATCTGTTCTTAAATAATACGAGGAGTCCCGCTGTAAGGCGGGACTTTTTATTTTTACAGTCTTCTTATTTTATGAATTTCTTTGAAAGCTATGTCGTAAAATTGCATCCGAATTAGTAGTTAGATTCCATCAACTACTATTAACTTTTAACTTTCAAATTTCAACTTTTAACTTGCTATGGAATACAGAATAGAAAAAGATACGATGGGAGAGGTGCGTGTGCCGAAGGAGGCTTATTATGGTGCACAGACGCAAAGAAGTATAGACAACTTCAGAATTGCACAGGATATCAATCGTATGCCTAAAGAAATTATTTATGCTTTTGCCTATTTAAAACATGCAGCTGCATTAACCAATCAGCAAGCCGGTGTTTTATCGAAAAAGAAAGCAGATTTGATTGGTAAAGTCTGCAAAGAAATTCTTGCCGGCAAACTAGATGATTATTTCCCTTTGGTGGTTTGGCAAACAGGAAGCGGTACGCAGAGTAATATGAATGTGAACGAAGTGATTGCGTACAGGGGTCATGTGTTGCAGGGAGGTAAATTATCCGATAAAGAAAAATATCTGCACCCCAACGATGATGTGAATAAAAGTCAGAGCAGCAATGATACTTTTCCAACGGCCATGCATATTGCGGCTTACAAAATTATAATAGAAACAACGCTGCCTGGAATTAAGAAGTTGAGAGATACGCTGGATAAAAAAGCCAAAGCCTTTAAAAAGGTTGTCAAGATTGGCCGTACGCATTTTATGGATGCTACGCCGCTTACACTTGGACAGGAATTCAGCGGTTATGTATCCCAGTTAGATCATGGCATAAAAGCCATCAAAAATACACTGGCGCATTTAAGCGAGCTGGCGCTGGGCGGAACGGCTGTAGGTACCGGAATCAATACGCCTCCCGGTTATGATGTGCATGTAGCTAAGCATATTGCTAAATTGACGGGATTGCCATTCCGTACGGCCGACAATAAATTTGAAGCATTGGCGGCACATGATGCGATCGTGGAAGCTCATGGGGCATTAAAAACCGTAGCGGTAAGTTTAATGAAGATTGCCAATGATATACGGATGCTTTCATCAGGACCGAGAAGCGGCATCGGAGAGATTTTCATTCCGGATAATGAGCCTGGCTCCTCTATCATGCCCGGCAAAGTGAATCCAACGCAATGTGAAGCGTTGACCATGATTGCGGCGCAGGTGTTAGGGAATGATGTAGCGATTAACATCGGAGGAGCTACCGGACATTTTGAATTGAATGTGTTTAAGCCGGTGATGATTTATAATTTTTTGCATAGTGCAAGACTGATCGGAGACGGATGTGTGAGCTTTAATGACAAGTGTGCAGTGGGCATCGAGCCTATTAAAGCCAATATCAAAAAACATGTTGATAATTCCTTGATGCTGGTTACTTCACTTAATACCAAAATCGGTTATTACAAAGCAGCAGAAATTGCTCAGAAAGCACATAAGGAAGGAACAACGCTGAAAGAAATGGCAGTGAAACTGGGATATGTTACGCCTGCTGAATTTGATCAGTGGGTAGTGCCGGCAAAGATGGTAGGTAAAATTTAATAAAGGTTAAGATGAGTTTGTGGATGTTGTATTACTGCTCATCCATAAACTCATCCAGATCTCTTCTTTCTTTTTTGGTAGGTCTGCCAATTTTGCTCAGTCTTTTCCCTGTATGGAATGAAGAAGCAATGCTTTTGGCAAGCGCCAAATCTTCTTCAGGTGTAAGGTCTACATAGTATTTAATCGCTTCGCTGTAAGCTACGCGATTGTGTAAGAGTCCGGATACTTTAATCACCCATTTTCGGGCTTCTGTTTTGATCGCATATTCGTCGCCTATTTGTACATTTTTTGCAGCCTTGCATGTAATTCCATTCAGTTTTACTTTCCCTGTTTCGCATGCTGCTGATGCGAGCGTACGGGTTTTGAATATCCGAATTGCCCATAAATATTTGTCTATTCGTAGTTTTTCCTGCATCTCCTAAAATTACATATTCATTCCTATTGATTGATATTTTGCGAATATTCGTGCATGAAAATTATTCATTCTTACTGATTTTCATTTAATTCGCTTAGTGAAAGTACTGGTTATACAAACTGCTTTTATAGGGGATGTGATTCTGGCTACAGCTGTGGCAGAAGAATTGCATCTGTCTGTTCCTGATGTGCAGATTGACTTTTTAGTTCGGAGAGGTAATGAGGGCTTATTTAATCATCATCCTTTTATTGGTGAAGTCTTACTATGGGATAAGCAAAAGAACAAGCTGATTAATCTAATTAAAATCATTAAGAAGGTAAGAGATAAACATTACGACTATGTAATCAATCTCCATCGTTTTGCCAGTTCCGGTTTTATAACGCTATTGTCCAATGCAAGATGCACGATTGGCTACAATAAAAATCCCCTGTCATTTTTCTTTAATCAAAAATTCCCGCATCAGCTGGGTCTGAAGGGCGGAAGTTATGCCCATGAAGTAGAGAGAAATCATACACTGATTCAGGCATTAACAAAAGTTAATGCATCAAGGCCAAGGCTTTATCCCACCGCAAAAGATTTTCAGGAATTAATGACTTATCAGGCCAAGCCATACGTATGTATAGCACCCTCTTCAGTTTGGTTTACCAAACAATGGCCAAAGGAGAAATGGGTTGAATTAATTCAACTGATCCCTCAGGAATATAATATCTATCTGCTAGGTGCACCTGCAGATAAAATGTTGGCGGAAGAGATTATTCAATTGTCTGACAGAAAAAATATTTATGCTTTTTGCGGGCGATTGAATTTTTTACAATCAGCCGCCTTAATGAAAAAGGCAGTTATGAATTACGTAAACGATTCGGCGCCCATGCATCTTGCCTCTGCCATGAATGCACCGGTAACGACCATTTTCTGTTCTACTATTAAAGAATTTGGTTTCGGGCCTTTATCAGATCATGCTTATATATTTGAAGAAAAGCAAGATTTGTCATGCCGTCCTTGCGGACTCCATGGTTATAAAGCTTGTCCTAAAGGGCATTTCCAATGTGCCCATCTGATTGACCCGAAAGAAATAGCAGAAAAAACTTTACACACTCACATTGAAATCTCTTAACGCATCGTTAAGTGATGTTTTTAAATCCGTGCTGCTTTTCCGTTTCCCGATAATTAAAGCGCAGTTTACGCCATAACTTCCGGCAGGAAAATCTTTTTGATATGTACCAGGAATTACTACACTTCTTGCTGGCACTTTGCCTTTCATTTCAATGGGCTCAGCTCCGCTGACGTCTATGATTTTTGTGGATTGCGTGAGTACGACATTAGCACCGAGTACGGCTTCTTTCTCAACAATAACTCCTTCTACTACGATACATCTTGATCCGATAAAACAGCCATCTTCAATAATGACCGGAGAAGCCTGCAAAGGTTCAAGTACACCTCCGATTCCCACACCACCACTCAGGTGTACGTTTTTGCCGATCTGTGCACAGCTGCCAACAGTAGCCCATGTATCCACCATGGTGCCTTCATCTACGTATGCGCCGATATTTACATAACTAGGCATCAGCACTACATTCTTGCCTAAATAAGCCCCATAACGTGCTACGGCATGAGGTACAGCACGAACACCAATGCTTTGATAATTTTTTTTGAGCAGCATTTTATCATAAAACTCAAAGGGCGCCAGATCCCAGGTTTTCATTTCCTGAATGGAGAAATACATGAGGATGGCTTGCTTCACCCACTCATTGACTTTCCAGCCATTATCGGTGGGTTCTGCCGTTCTTAAACGTCCTTTATCGACTTCCTCAATAACAGCTCTTACCGCTTCTTTGTACGAATCTTGTTTGAGTAAATCGCGATTGTTCCAGGCTTCCTGAATGATTGTTTGCATGCTTGAAAATTTTCGCAAAATTAATTCATTTGTTGAGCACTATATCAACTTTCCTACTTTTGCTATTATGAAGTTTGAGTTGAGTGCAGAAGAAAAAGAAATCCTGGCATTAGTGGGTCATTATGCCGACCGTGCGGGGATGGTTTGCTATGTGGTAGGCGGCTTTGTGCGGGATAAAATTTTACAGCGTCCCTGTAAAGATCTGGATTTTGTATGTGTGGGCGATGCGTTGCACCTGGCTCAGGAAATTGCCGCGCACATAGGGCCTGATGCCCATGTCGCTTTCTTTAAAAATTTCGGCACGGCTAATCTGAAGTTTCATGATTATGAACTGGAATTTGTGGGAGCCCGAAAAGAAAGCTACCGATCTGATAGCCGCAAACCGGAGGTAAGTCCAGGCACCATTGAAGATGATCAGCACCGGCGCGATTTTACCATGAATGCGCTGGCTGTTTCAGTCAACAAAGATCATTTCGGCCAGTTGCTTGATTCATTCGGAGGTTTGGAAGATCTGCATAAAGGAATAATCAAAACACCCCTCGAGCCTGAAAAAACCTTCAGCGATGATCCGCTGCGTATGTTGCGAGCTATACGCTTCGCGAATCAACTTCATTTTTCAATTGATGAACATACATGGTTGGGGATTCATCAATCCGCACATCGTATTAAGATCATTTCTAAAGAAAGAATTGCTGATGAGCTGAATAAAATCATCTTATGTGAAAAGCCTTCTTACGGATTTGATTTGCTGTACAAAAGCGGATTGCTGAAACAATTCTTTCCGCAGATGATTGAGCTGGCGGGCGCTGAATATATTGATGGAAAAGGACACAAGGATAATTTCTATCATACACTGCAGGTGCTCGATAATATTACGAAAGTAAGTTCAGATCTCTGGTTGAGATGGGCTGCCATTCTGCATGATATAGGCAAGCCTAAAACCAAGCGGTTTGAAGAGGGGCATGGGTGGACATTTCACGGACATGAAGTGGTAGGAGCGCGGATGGTGCCTAAAATTTTTGGCCAGCTGAAATTGCCGATGAATGAGAAAATGAAATTTGTGCAGAAGCTGGTGGAAATGCATTTGAGGCCTATCAGTCTTACTAAAGAGAATATTACCGACTCTGCTATTCGTCGCTTACTGTTTGATGCCGGAGATGATTTTGAATCATTGATGATGTTGTGTGAAGCGGATATTACGTCGAAGAATGCGTTTAAGGTACAGCGTTATCTCAGAAATTTTGAGTTGGTCCGGGCACGTTGTAAAGAAGTGGAAGACAAGGATCATATCCGCAACTGGCAGCCGCCGATTACCGGAGAGATCATTATGAAAACCTTTGGGCTGACGCCCTGCAGACTGGTAGGAGATATTAAAAATGCTATCAAAGACGCAATGCTCGACGGGGTTATTGCCAATGATTATGAAGCAGCTTATACTTACATGATTGAAAAGGGCAGGGAGCTTAAGCTTGTACCTGTGAAAGAATAAAGTTACCTTTACGATTATTTGAAAACCTCAGATTCTTGCATCTACTTAAGTGCAGAACTGTCAAATTGAATATTCATGGCCTTGTTGAAATTCAGGATTTATTGGGAAGAAGATGATGCTACTTATCGGGATGTGGTTATCCGGCACAAGCAAAATTTTGAAGACCTTCATCATATTATTTTAAAAGCTTACGAGTTTGACACGAAGCATCAGGCTACTTTTTTCCGAAGTAATGATCAGTGGCAGAGAGGAAGAGAAATAACTTTTGATGTGTATGACAAGTCTTATAAAGCTACTCCGCTCATCATGAGAGATACCTCCATTGGTTCTGAAATAAAGGAGCCAAATCAGAAATTTATCTATCAGTATGATTTTGTAAAAGGCTGGACCTTTTTAGTAGAGTTGATACAAGTGATCAAGGAAGAGGATGCCAAAGTGGAATACCCTGCCATTGTTCGTAGAGAAGGTTTGGGTCCCAGTCAGTATGGAACGAAAGACATGATTGCGAGCAGACTTTCGGAAGTAGAGGAGAAATATGATTTGAATGCAGGTGCTGAAGGTTATGGAGAGGAAGGGGATGAAGATGAGGTAGGAGGAGAAGAAGAGGATGATTCGTTTACAGAAGATACTTCTGAAGAATTCTAAACATCAATAAATAGGACATTCCGTTCTGTACAAACTGAAAGGTCCGATGAATAAGAAAGTTATAATTATCACAGGCCCTACGGCAGTAGGGAAAACGGCGGTGGCCATAGACGTGGCAAAATATTTTCAGACTGAAATAATTTCAGCCGATTCAAGACAATGCTTTCATGAATTAAATATTGGGGTGGCGCGCCCTTCTTTGGAAGAGCTTCAGCAAGTACCACATCATTTCATTGCCTCTCATTCTATACATCAAACGCTTTCCGCAGCCGATTTTGAGGAATATGCACTTAATAAGGTGGCAAAGATTTTTGAAAAGAATGATTTTGTTGTCATGGCAGGCGGGACGGGATTATATATTAAGGCTTTTATGCAGGGGCTGGATGCGATTCCTGATGTACCATCAACAATAAGAAAAAATATAAGCGTACAATATGAACAGAAAGGAATGGAGTGGCTCAAATCGCAACTGCAAGATATGGATCCTTTATATGCTTCAGAGGGAGAAATGCAGAATCCGCAAAGAATGATGCGGGCGCTGGAGGTGGTAACGGCAACGCAACAATCAATTTTATCCTTTCGTCGGCAGCAAATCAAACAAAGAGATTTTGAGGTGATTGTTGTTCAGTTAGTTCTTCCCAGGGAATTGCTCTATCAGCGGATCAATGCACGGGTTGATCAGATGTTGAATCAGGGGTTATTGGAAGAAGTTGAAAAACTCTATCATAGCCGTCATTTAAATGCATTGCAAACCGTAGGGTACAGTGAGATTTTTGATTATATGGAGGGTAAGTTCAGTATCGATGATTCAATAGATAAAATAAAACAGCACACTCGACATTATGCCAAACGTCAGATGACCTGGTTTAAACATCAGTTAACTTCAGCAAGTTTCCATCCGGATGACAGAAACGGATTAATAGATCTGTTGCGTCAGGAAATGAATCAATAAAGTTTCGCTTTTTAGAATTTAAATCCGATAGTTGCCAGTAGTTGCCCTACGGTCATATTTGTATTGGCATAAGGATACATATTTCCGGAAAGCAGATAAGGGAAATGAATACCATCGCCCATATTATGGCTGTAGGTAAGATCGGCAAAAATGCCTTTATCTCGATAGCCTATACCGATGGAAGGGATGAGGCGATACCCTTTTACAGAAAAAGGAAGTGCCTTTTTTTCGAAAGGCGTTTGAAGGTATTGAAATCCTCCGCGAAACATGATGGTATGGAATTTAATTTCACCGCCTATTCTGATGTTGAAAGCCGGTTTGTAAAGCGTGCGGATGTCATTGTTTAATTGATCGTAGAATTGCTTAGAGTTTGGATTGTTTTCACTGGCCGCATTATTAAAACGAATGGACTGATGGTTGATAAATTCAACTTCGGCATTGATCATCGCTCTTTGTCTTTTTACATCTTCTGTTTCCCTGAAAATATAAGCCATGCCGATTGCTGCTCGCCAGGGAGTCATCACTCGGTAATCGTATGTGTATTCATTTCCTTCAGTAATGTCTAAGGTGCGGAGTGAGAAGTTTTGCGGTCTTGTGTTGTCATTGTTGATTTTTCTTGCATAGTTTTCAACGGAAGTCTCCAGCTGTGCATCTGCTGTTCGGCTGAGTGTATAAAATGCAGGGGATTGAAGATTGAGTCCGATTCTGATATGTTCAAAAGGTTTATACATTATCCCTGCGCGCAATAGAACACCTGTGCCTTTGGTGGTGATTGTTTCCCTGAAATTAAACTGATCAAAATTGTTGTCAGTATTGGCGCTCAGATCTTTTTCATTAACGGTTGATGTTTCTATTCTTCGCAGCATAGGCAGTCCCAATGTTACGCCATAATAAAATTTTTCAGTCTGATTCCGGGCTACACTTATTGCGAGTTCATTTACACTTCCTGTAATGCGATATGAAAAATTTTGTTGTAACGGGAAAAGTGCTGCATTGGCATTGGTTCTGTATCCGGCAATATTCCCACCGTTGAGGATAGAATCGACCAGGTAATTTTCTACCGCTAAGCTTGCGCCGGCAGGAGAAAAAAACAAAGCATCATTAAAGTTTCGGATATTGTTGTTGACGAGTTCTTCAGCCCATTTTTCAGAGTAGGAGCTATTGTTATTTATCCCATTATACTGGAAGGATGTATTGAAGTTGGCTGTTTGATTGAAAGCAATTGCAATATTGGTGCGTATAATTTTTCTTTTCTTAAGGTGATAGAAGCTCAATACGATACCTGAAGTTCCCAAATTCATCCTGGTTCTGTTATCATTAAATTGCCGGCCATTGTATTTAACGTTCATGTTATTTACATAAAGCCCCGGACTGAATACGATTTCGTTTGTCTTGAATTGAGAAAGGCCGGCAGGATTATGAAAAACTGAACTGATATCCCCGCCTAATGCGTTGCTGCTGCCCCCCATTGCCTGAATTCTTGCGGTAGCGACAGATTGATATTGTGTTAAAGAAAAAGCATCCAGTACCTCTTGTGAAAATCCTGATAAAGGAATGAGGGCGCAGAAAAATAGAATTATTTTTTTGTACATGCTTAGTTTCTTCTTCCGCTTCTTGATGATCCGCCCCCACTGCCGAAATTACCTGATGGGCTTCCCGAAGGGTTGCTGTTAAAAAATCTGCTGCCGTTATTTTCGCTGTTGTTATTATATGGAGCGTATCTGGTTTGGTTTTGATTGGTCGCTCCTCTGAAATAGTTGCTTCCATTTGAAGGCTGAGCGGGGATGATATATTTTCCTGTGTTAATTGGTTCTCTACCGATATTCGTGCTTATAGAAGACAGGCCCGGCTGCAACGTTGGTGTATGAACGATTCTTGATCCGGGTATGAATGGAACAATGGCTCCGTTAGATGGACAATAGCAGTGGTTGTTTCGGATGATGATGGATGACGGATCGTGGCAAAATGGGTCATTCAGAGATCTGAATCGTCTGTCATAGATCTGCATCCGTATCTGTCTGTCCTCCCGGTTTGAGGTTATTCTTTCCCGATCGTTGTCAAAGGATAAATAATTGTCGAATTCTGGCACTGCTGCAAAGTATACATCATCAGGAGTCTGTCCGTTGCGATACGTGGCACAGGAACTAAACGTAAACATACTAATAAGCAGGAGTGAGTATAGAATATTTTGCATCTGTTCTGGAAATTGTCTGTATGAAGTTACTACTTTTGCCACTCTGAAATGTTAAGATCAGCATAAAGCTTGATCTTTAAAAACTACAATATATGGCAAGTGAAATTACGTCGAGGGAGAAAGATTATGCGCAGTGGTATAATGATTTGATTCTAAAAGGGGGGTTGGCAGATTATTCTGCCGTTAGAGGTTGTATGGTGATTAAGCCCTATGGCTTCTCTTTATGGGAAAACATTCGTGATGTGCTGGATAAAATGTTTAAAGATACCGGACATCAGAATGCCTACTTTCCGTTGTTCGTTCCCAAAAGTTTATTTGAAGCAGAAGAGCAGAATGCCGAGGGTTTTGCCAAGGAATGTGCAGTAGTAACCCATTACCGGTTAAAAACCAATCCTGATAAAAAAGGAGCGCTTATGGTTGATCCGGAAGCAAAGCTGGAAGAAGAGCTGGTGGTCAGACCTACGAGTGAAGCGATCATCTGGAATACATACTAAGGATGGATTCAGTCGTATCGCGATTTGCCTATCCTGGTCAACCAATGGGCAAATGTGGTGCGCTGGGAGATGCGTACGCGTTTATTTCTTCGTACGGCTGAATTTGTATGGCAGGAAGGACACACGGCTCATGCTACCGAGGAGGAAGCGGTTGAAGAGACAAAGAAAATGCTTGAGGTTTATGCTGAATTTGCTGAGCAATACATGGCATTGCCCGTTATCAAAGGGGTGAAGTCGGCGTCGGAGCGTTTTGCAGGAGCTGTCGATACTTATTGCATTGAGGCATTGATGCAGGATGGTAAGGCGTTGCAGGCAGGCACTTCGCATTTTCTTGGACAAAATTTTGCGAAGGCATTTGATGTAAAATATCTGAATAAAGAAAATAAACAAGAATATGTATGGGCAACCAGCTGGGGGGTGAGTACGCGTTTGATTGGCGCATTGGTTATGGCACACAGTGATGATGATGGGTTGGTACTGCCTCCTCGTATTGCTCCATTGCAAGTAGTAATTATTCCTATTTACAAAGGGGACGAGCAGAAAAATGCCATCAGTGAAAAAGTAGCCGGACTTATCGCAGAGCTAAAGGCTAAAAGAATTTCGGTAAAGTATGATGATTCGGATCATGCAAGACCGGGATGGAAATTCAATGAATATGAAATGAAAGGTGTTCCGGTACGTATTGCTATTGGTGCAAGAGATCTGGAACAGAATGTAGTGGAAGTAGCGAGAAGAGATACCAAACAAAAACAATCAGTGTCTGCCGAAGGGTTGTCGGATTATATTGAAAAGTTACTTGAAGAAATCCAACAGCATTTATATGATCGCGCAAGGCAGTACAGAGATACGCATATTACAGAAGTAAATTGCTGGGATGAATTTGTACAGGTATTGGATACAAAAGGTGGTTTTATATCTGCACATTGGGATGGCACACCGGAAACAGAAGCATTGATTAAAGAAAAAACAAAAGCAACCATACGTTGCATACCGTTCAACGGAAAAGATGAATCCGGTACTTGTGTGCTTTCCGGTAAGCCTTCTGAAAAGCGAGTGCTTTTTGCACAGGCTTATTGATCTTGCTTATTCATATTTTTTATCATGCAGACGTCATTACAGGATTTTTTTGCTGAAGGACAAGTGTTGCTGGTCGACAAGCCCCTTGAATGGACTTCTCATGATGTGGTGGCAAAAATCCGCAATGCGATAAGGATAAAGAAGATAGGACATGCGGGAACGCTTGATCCGCTGGCAACCGGCCTTTTAATTCTTTGCACAGGGAAATATACCAAGCGTATTAATGAGTATATGGCTCAGGAAAAAGAATATACCGGAACTATTACTTTAGGCTCTGAAACACCAACCTATGATCTGGAATCTGAGCCTATGCACTTTAAATCAACGTCATTTCTTACGAAAGGTATAATTGAATCTGCTGCTAAAAATTTTACAGGAGAGATTGATCAGGTGCCGCCCAAGCATTCAGCGATTAAACAGAAAGGTAAACCCGTGTATTTAATGGCGCGTAAGGGAAAAGATGTGGTATTGGAGCCAAGAAAAATATTTATTAAGCATTTCGATATTACATCATTTGATAATAATGAAAGTGGCTGTGTTGTTT
>JBKDRQ010000222.1:0-3890 GCA_046341135.1 Bacteroidota bacterium | reverse complement strand
GCAATGAAGTGCTGATCAATCTCGAGCGGGAAAGGCACGATTTCACGAAGGAATGAAAATACGGCAAGAGTTACGAGCACATCGTGCAGCAAGGCAACAATCGTACCAACAGAATAACGCCAGTCGCGGAAACGGAAGAAGATATAGAGGGTTATAACAAAGAGCGACACGATGGTAGCCATCAGGGCTCCCTTCTTCAAATCATCAGAAATGGTTGGCAATACCGTCTGTGAGCTTTGTTTATACTGTGTTCTGAAAGACTCCAGGCTTGTTCCACTAGGCAGAAAACTAACCAAACCCTCATAAAGCTTAGCTTCAACAATAGAATCCACATGTGCGCCGGGCTCTTCGATCATGTAATCGGTAGTGATATTCAACTGCTTGGTAGTTCCTACTGTTTTAATAACCGGATATTTGCCGAAAGTTTTATGTAACACAGTCCTTACTTCCTCATTGTTCATTTCCTTATCAAAAGCAATCGTATAACTGCGTCCACCTTTGAATTCTACTCCATAATCAAACCCATTAAAGACAGAAGCAACGCCAAGGATCAACACAACGGCAGAAATACCGTAAGCAATTTTTCTGTATTCAATAAATTTATACGCAGCATGCTTGAAGATACTTCTGGACAAGCCGGTAAAATATTCAAAATGTCTGGATTTATTGGTCCAGATATCTGTCACCAGACGCGACACCAGAATACCGCAGAATAAGCTCAATAAAATTCCAATGATTTGCGTAGTGGCGAAGTTGAGTACGGGACCCAATCCGAAATAGAACAGAATGATCGCTGTCAGCAAAGTAGTTACATGCGCATCCAGTACCGGAGCCAGCGAACGCTGATAACCTTCGTTAACCGCCATCTGATAGCTCTTGCCTCGTGTTAATTCGTCTTTAATTCTTTCGAAAATAATTACGTTGGTATCAACAGCCATGCCGATAGTAAGTACAAGTGCCGCAATACCTGGCGCGGTGAGTGTAGCACCAAGCGAGCTCAACACTCCCACTGTAAAGAGCAGATTCAGAATAAGGGCGATATTGGCAATCCATCCGCTTGTGTTATAATACACCAGCATCAATAAGAAAATCACTACAAAAGAAACAAGAAACGCCATGGTTCCTCCTTTGATAGCTTCCGCACCTAAAGTAGGTCCTACCACTTGCTCCTGTACAATCTTGGCAGGAGCCGGGAGTTTACCTGTTTTAAGAATGGCTGCCAAATCCTGTGCTTCCTGTATGCTGAAGTTTCCTGAGATAACTGAATTACCTCCTGAAATCGCCTGATTTACACGCGGAGCAGAGTACACATAATCATCCAGTACAATTGCTACGGCCTTACCTACGTTGTCGCCAGTAAGTTTTTCCCAAAGTCGTGCACCTTTGCTGTCCATACCCATCGTTACCTGCACTTCACCATTACGACTATCAACGTCCTGACCTGCTGCAATCACCGACTCACCACTCAATTTTGGTTTATCTGAACCGGCAACGGTTTTGATGGCAAATAGTTCCATCAGGCTTTCGCCGGATTTATTTTTTACTGGCTTGGCGCCATAATAAAATTTAAGAGTAGAAGGCAAAACAGCTCTTACCGATTCAAGCCGGGTATAGGCAGAGAAGGTAGCCGTATCTCTAACCAGAACAAAGCCGATAGTGGCCATGGAACTGGGCTGTACATTATTGCCGGGAGTTTGCAATAATTTAGTGAACGGATTGTCATTGCCTGCCGCTGTTTTGGGAGTGCTTACTTTAGCTGCCGTACTATCAGTGATGGCCGCAGTATCATTCACTGCTCCGGATAAGTAAGCTTTTACTTTTGCATCTATCGGCTGAATGGTTTGAACAAAGAAATTCTGATCTACACTGTAAGTTTCCCAAAATTCAAGATTGGCAGTAGCCTGTAAATATTTGCGTACTCTTTCAGGATTGTCTATGCCGGCAAGCTCAACGGTAATGATACCTTTTGTCTGATCAAGATTAAGGTTAGGTTGTGCCACACCAAACTGATCAATACGCGCACTTAAGCGATCGAAAGTTCTTTTAACCGCCTGGTTGGCTTCTGTACGAATTACTTCAATTACCTGATCATCAGAAAAAGTTACTTTGATGGTATTGGTTTGCGCGCCGGCAAAAATACCTGCCAGCTTAGCACCCGGATTGGCTTCCTGATAAGCTTCCTTAAATAAGGTTACATAATCTGCGTCACTGTTGGCTTTCTTTTTATTGGCAGCATCAAGCGCTTTGTTTAATGCAGCATCTTTGGGATTGTTACTCATAGAGCGAATCAATCCATCCAATCCTACTTCGAGCGTTACGCTCATACCACCCTGCAAATCCAAACCAAGATTAAGTTCCTGCTCAGTAGCCTTTTGATAAGTGAGCTTAGGATAAAGAATAGGAATATTCATGATTTCCTTTTCTTTCAGACTGTCTATATATCTTCTGTAAACTGCGTTGCGTGCAGAATCCTGCGTAGATGCAGATGCCGTACCATAATTATTTTTCACAAAGCGATCTGCCTTTGCTTTTTGCTTACTCTCAAAGTTGTTTACAATCCAGTTAAAGCTTAACTGATATAACGATATAACAATCAGCGCAATCGCAAAAAATCTTACCAAGCCTTTCAGTGCCATAGTTGAATAATTTGAAGTCTTTTTAAGGAGGGCAAAGATAGGGGTTTGCTGTTGAAAGTCAGCGCCTGACCGCATAGATGATTTGGACAGGTGCACGCACAAAAAAGGCTGCTCTATTGAGCAGCCTTTTTGTTTATTAACGAAAAATTAATCCGATTCTTTGGAATATTCTATCTGCAGTTTTTTTGCACCTCCTAAAAAAGGAGCATATGTATCAAGTACGTCATTAGGCTGAAGATTGCCATTGAGATACAGGCTGTCATTTTCCAATTTAATGGAGTATTTGTCTGCGCTAATCAATGAATCATGAATCAACGCCTGAGCAAAATCTACTACGGCACTGGATGTAGCATGACCTTCCGCTTTTACTGCAGCAACAGCTGTTTCTGCTGCATGACCCTTTCCGCTCATTTGAGCCAGCGTGGGCGCAATAACAAGAGAAACGATCGACATCAGTTTGATCAGGATATTCATTGAAGGACCTGAAGTATCTTTAAATGGATCCCCTACGGTATCTCCCGTTACAGAAGCCTTATGCGGATCTGATTTTTTATAATACACCTGACCATTGATTTCAACGCCTTTCTCAAAGCTTTTCTTCGCATTATCCCAAGCACCACCGGCATTGTTCTGGAACATACCCATCAATACACCGCTCACCGTTGCCCCGGCTAAAAATCCACCTAATGCTTCTGCACCTAATCCTGGCATGAAACCGATGATGATCGGAGAGATGATAGCGATAGCACCCGGAAGGATCATTTTCTTGATGGAAGCTTCAGTCGAGATGGCTACGCATTTATCATATTCAGGTTTGCCTGTTCCTTCCATGATACCGGGAATGGTGCGGAACTGACGACGCACCTCTTCCACCATGGCCATCGCTGCTTGTCCAACAGCCGTAATGGCAAGTGAAGAAAAGATGAAAGGAATCATACCCCCTACAAAAAGACAAGCAAGCACGTTTGCTTTATAGATATCGATACCGTCAATTTTTGCAACGCCAACAAATGCAGCAAACAAAGCCAGTGCAGTCAACGCTGCAGAGGCAATCGCAAATCCTTTTCCGGTTGCAGCTGTTGTATTTCCTACGGCATCCAGCACATCTGTTTTTTCGCGTACTTCTTTGGGCAGTTCACTCATTTCTGCACTACCACCTGCATTGTCAGCAATCGGACCGAATGCATCGATCGCCAGCTGCATCGCAGTTGTTGCCATCATACCAGCCGCAGCAATCGCCACGCCGTATAATCC
>JBKDRQ010000221.1:0-3124 GCA_046341135.1 Bacteroidota bacterium | reverse complement strand
GCCACAGAACAGGCTTTGGCAAAGAAGCTCATGAATCCAAGACCTACCCCATGCCTCTCCTTGAAAACATCTTTGTATTTATTGCGCAGTTCCATTATACGCGACATATCTGCTTCATTAAAAGTCGTCAGCATCGCCGTGGTATTCTTGCTTTCTACCAGGCGAAGACTGATGGTTTTACGCAGATTACTCATGCGCTCTTTCCTCACTTCCCTGCTGTTTAATTCTTGCTGATTAAAAGAGATTTTACCCGGATTTGAAAGTGCCTGTAATATATCTCCTCTCATAATTTTACCAGAATTGGCAGAAGGTTTTACTGAGGCTACATCTACTTTTTTATCGGCAGCGATAGCAGCAGCAACAGGAGTAATTTTTACATTTTTATCGGATGTAGTTGCAGCAGGTTTTTCAGCAGCAGGAGTTGCTACTGGTTTTTCTTCTTTTACTTCTGTGACAGCAGGTCTGACGGGAGCCTGAGCCTTCTCGTCAATATGCGCTACCACGTCTCCGATTTTTATGGTATCTCCCTCCTTTGCACCATGCTTTAAGATGCCGGCCTGCTCTGCATTGATTTCAAAAGTTGCCTTCTCGCTTTCAAGCTCAGCAATCACTTCATCTCTCTCTACCCATTCTCCCTCAGCTTTTGTCCATTTTAATAATGTCACTTCACTGATAGATTCTCCAACAACCGGTACTTTTATATCAATCATAATAATTTCTTTTTCTGTATATCAATTAATCATTTAATAGAAAATGCCGTATCTAAAATTTCAGTCTGCTCCAGCTGATGAATTTTGTTATATCCGGTAGCTGTTGACGCAGATGCCTGACGTGCAATCACACCAAAAGAAACCGTATTCAAATTCATCTTTAGATAAGATGCGGCACCCATATTCATGGGCTCCTCCTGAATCCAGAACCAGGTTGCCTTGTTGTATTTCAAACGAATCAGATTCAGCTGATGTTCAGGTAAAGGATAGAGCTGTTCCATTCTTACAATAGCAATATCTTTCCTTTGCTCTTTCTCTCTTCTTTCAGCAAGGTCAAAATATATTTTACCACTACATAAGAATACTTTTCTCACATCAGCAGGATTAGGTTGTGCGGGGTCATCCAGCACTTCTCTGAACCCGCCTGATAAAAACTCTTCCTTCAAAGAATAGGATCCCGGATGACGTAGGTTTGCTTTGGGTGAAAAATTAATTAATGGTTTTCTGAAAGGCCAGGTTAACTGACGACGCAGCGCGTGGAAGAAATTAGAAGCGGTAGTAATATTGGTAACCGCCATATTCAGTTCAGCACATAGCTGTAAAAAACGCTCCAGGCGTGCGCTGCTGTGCTCGGGTCCCTGTCCTTCATATCCATGCGGAAGCAGAACAGTGATGCCGTTCATACGATTCCACTTTTGCTCTCCTGCAGCAATAAACTGATCAAATATCGTTTGAGCCCCATTGCAGAAATCTCCGAATTGGGCTTCCCACAAAACAAGACTATCAGGGTGCGCCATGGCATAACCGTATTCAAATCCTAACACTCCGTATTCACTGAGTAATGAATTATAAATCCTAAACTTTCCGGTTGCCCCATCTATATTACTCAATCTTGAATAAGGCTGCGCTGTTACTTCATCGCGTAATACCGCATGCCTGTGCGAGAAAGTTCCTCTTTGCACATCCTGTCCGCTCATGCGAACATCTTTTCCATCAAGCAGCAGACTTGCATAAGCCATCAATTCTCCCGTGGCCCAGTCCACTTTATTTTCAGTCTGATAAAGTTTTACTTTCTCCTGCAAGATCTTTTCGACTTTTTTCAATGGCTTGAATTCATCAGGCCATTTCATCAGTGCATTAAATATTTTATCAAAAACTTCCGTCGTGATGGATGTATCAGGAGAGGAAACAAAATCTTCCGGAGTAGCTCTTCTTAAAGATTTCCAGGCCATCTCCGGTTGTTGATAGGTATAAGGAAGCGGATTTTGTTTTACATCATCCAGCCTTTCCTGTAAATCAGCCCAGAATTTCTGTTCCATTTGCTTTGCCATTTCTTTGGCATCAGCCTCTCCATTTTGCAAAAGGTATTGCGCATAGACTTCACGAGGGTTAAGATGCTTGTCAATCAAAGCATATAACTGAGGCTGTGTGAATTTCGGATCATCACCTTCGTTATGTCCATGCTTACGATAACAAACCATGTCAATGAACACATCACTTTTAAATTCCTGGCGATAGCGGGTAGCAATTTCAACGCACTTCACCCCTGATTCTGCATCATCACCGTTTACATGCAATACAGGAGCCTGTACCATGGCAGCCAGTGAAGTACAATAATCAGCAGTACGGGCATCTTCAAAATCCGTTGTAAATCCAATCTGATTATTTATGACAAAATGAATCGTTCCGCCGGTATCATAACCATGCAACCCACTCATTTGTAATACTTCGTAAACAATACCTTGTCCGGCAATAGAAGCATCTCCATGAATCAGCACAGGCAGTACTTCATCGAAACGACTTTCGCATAAAATATCCGCCTTCGCTCTGGAGAAACCAATCACAACAGGATTTACTGCTTCAAGATGTGATGGATTAGGAAGAAGTTTCAGGTGAATGGTTTTATTATTAGGCGTCACCAGTTCACTTCCATAGCCCATGTGATACTTCACATCACCGCTACCCATGGTCTGATCTAATGATGCGGTACCTTCAAATTCACTGAAGATCTGTTCATAGGTTTTACCCATAATATTGGCCAGTACATTCAGGCGACCTCTGTGGGCCATACCAATAGCCACTTCCTGCACACCCCCATCCGCTGCGATATTAATAATTGCGTCGAGCGCCGCTATGGTAGTTTCACCTCCCTCGAGCGAAAAACGTTTTTGTCCAATGTATTTGGTATGAAGGAATTTTTCGAAAATAACACCCTGATTTAATTTCTCCAGTATTCTCTTTCTTTTTTCAATGGGAAAAGGCTGATGAAATTGTTGTTCCATCGCCTGAATCAGGAAATCTACTTTTTTCTTATCAACAATATATTTGAATTCTATACCGACGTGTGTAGTATAAGATTTTTGCAGATGGTCTACCAGTTGACGTAATGTGCCATTTTTTAACCCGACCAACTC
>JBKDRQ010000220.1:0-3225 GCA_046341135.1 Bacteroidota bacterium | reverse complement strand
GGCAGTAGCACTGAATAAAGCCAGATGAATGGCAGGAACATCGGGGGCAGCAATATAGGCACAGGTATTAAAAATGGTGATTCCGAAAATAGCAGTAATGGTCAAATGCCATTTGTGTTTTTTGATTTCATTCCATTGTGCTACACTTCTTTTATACACAAAAGGGGTAAGAATAATTGCAGCGATTGTCCATCGGTAAAAGGATAATGTAGCAGGTGGAATCTTCCCGGCAGCATCTTTAGCGATGATAAAATTGCCACTCCACAAAAGCACAGAAATGAGAGCTAATACATAGCCGTAACCTTTGCTTTCTTTAAATGATTGCTGCGTCAATAGTAAAAATTTTTATCCGCCTTAATGAGCAAAATTAACTTCGTAGTTGCCTTTGATTCTTTCCATCGGCGGATTGAAATAGCCGAATTTCAATGCAGGGAATTCTTCTTTGATTAGATCCATCATTTGCCGGATCCCCATAGCTTCTCCGGTTTCTGTAACCCCCAACTTCCCTAAATACCAATCGGGATCAATATTGAAATTTCTCCACTGAATCATGTTAAGTCCTGTGCTTTTGATCAGCGTTCTTAATGCTTCATACTCTTCTTCCGTATCGGTCATACCGGGAAATACAAAGTAGTTGATGCTGCTCCATCCGCCATAACGGTTCACAATCTTTAAGCTCTCTATCAAATCTTCAAACTGATAGTTGTTGTGACGATAATATGCCTCATAAATGGATTTACGCGCACTATTCATGCTGACGCGGATACTGTTCAGGCCGGCTTTACATAAGACTTCTACAGCATCCGGCCTAGATCCGTTGGTGTTGATGTTGATACTTCCTTTTGATGTGTGCTTTCTGATTTCGGTTATGGCACTCCGTATGGTTTCCCACATCAGCAGAGGCTCACCTTCACAACCTTGTCCAAAAGAAACCAAAGGGTAGGGAGCTGTTTCCAAATGCGGTACGGTAAACTCGACAATTTCTTCCGGCGTGGGTTGGAAATTTAAACGATCCTGAGGACTAACAATTTCTTCCTCCTGTGGCTGAAAAGAAATGCAGCCAATGCAGTTGGCGTTGCATGCGGGAGAAACCGGAATCGGGCATTCCCATCTGCCTAAGGCAAAATTTCGGGCAGCCGGACAATTATACGTCGCTGTACAATTGTGCATCAGATGTTGCACGAGTCGGTTATGTGGGTATTGTTCAAGTAATATTTTCGAGCCGCCGGCAATTTTCTCATCATCATATCCTGCACATTCCTGACGAATATCTTTTTCTATACGTACGGCCGTAACATAAAAGCTGTTATTCCACCATCCTGCTGCCGTATAACAAAAAAGAGGAAGGGTTTCACTGTCTTTTTCCGTTTCAAAAGCAGCAAGATATAAACCTGTATGGGCCGGCGGGACAAAAGCGGCAACGGCCCATCCCTTCTCACATAAACGCATTTCGCCTGTCGTTACATCAATGCCAATTGCTTTCCGTCCGGGTAATTCATATAAATTTCCACCGTCGGGTAGTGGAATCCATGATGCTGCTTCTACTTGAAATGCATCCCAGCCAGAACGGCCAATAGCATACAGTGTTTCATCTTCAAAAATATTTCCATTGCCATCGGAGTAAAGCAGAAAAGGGGAGATATCTGACATGCGTTTATTATTATGATTGCTGACTAGTTGGGTTGTTGGTTGCAGCGATTTGCTGAAAACACCAGGCATTCATCTTGTCGAGTTCCGTTTCACTGAATGGAGTTCCGTTTTCGTATTGAATGAAGCGATTCTCTTTTGTGTTGATGGATATATAGTCGTTTCGGATCCGAAGGTTATCTATAGATGACCAGAGCAAGGGTTTCATCTGATCAACTGCAGGAAGTAGGATTCCCTGTTCATTGATTTGAATGAATTGTTTTTGAAAAGATTTTCGTTCTGAAAAGAAAAGATAAAACAATCCAATAGCAGTGACCGCTTGCAGTAAACTGATTAAATGCTGATGATGTTGCGTATAAAAATAATGAGCTGAATATGCAAAAACCACAACTTCTAAAATGCGTAAAGGCCGATGCGAGAATATTGGCTTAGAAAAGAATTTTTTGCCGCCATATATATAGAAAATGATTTTGATGCTGATAGCGATCTGTATAACCACGAAGGTCAGACGAGGATTGGCAGTACTATTAAATTCTCCCCATGCGTTGGCCATCATCAGAAAGGCAGCACAAAGATGAATGTACTTGGCCGCTTTTTGTTGTTTGATAGCAGCGGTTGATATGACGGGTATCTGATACAAATAAAATTATATTATGATAACGAAACCGGATGTGCAGCCAGCAAAAGATTACATAATTTATACAAAACGCGCGAACCTACATTTTCATCCCACTCATTCGCGCTCACACCTACTTCCACCAGATCGAAACCGATGAGTTTTTTGCCGGATTTCAGCAATTTTCTCAATAGGTAGAAGATTTGCTCTGTTTCAAACCCGCCCATTACCGGTGTTCCTGTATGTGTACAAAGTTTGGGATCCAGGCCATCAATATCAAAGCTGAGATATACATATTCAGGCAATGCAGCAACGATATCGTCAGTAACATCTTTCCAGGATTCATCAAACATGCGTTCTTTGATATCGCGGTCGAAAAAGGTAGTTACCCGTTGACTGTTTTCGCTGATAAAATCTCTTTCGCAATCTGTGTAATCACGCACACCTACCTGCACTAATTTTTCGATTTGAGGCACTTCTTTAAGCGCATTATACATCACGGATGCATGAGAGTAAGTAAATCCTTCATAGGCTTCACGAAGATCGCAATGCGCATCTATTTGCAGGATACCAAAGGAGGAATATTTTTCTGCGATTGCCTTGATATATCCAAGACAGGTACTATGATCACCCCCTAATAGTCCAACCAGTTTGTTTTTTGCCAGCAAGGTGGCTGTTTGTTCCTTTACCCAATCGTTCATGGTTGCAGATCCGCTATTCACTTCCTTCAGTGCCTTGCACATAAACTTATTGTCATCCACATTTTCGCCTTCAGAAATATAGTTAATGTATAGCTCCGCTTCTTTACGCAGATAATCGCTTTTCAGCAGCATCTTTTTGTCGGGCAAACGCATGTAAATTCCTTGCTTCCAGCCGTCTCTTAGATCATTGTCTAATAATTCCACCTGCAGACTTGCTTTCATGATATGTTCGGGCGCACGCGCAGTGCCGGCTTTGTAACT
>JBKDRQ010000219.1:0-3711 GCA_046341135.1 Bacteroidota bacterium | reverse complement strand
AAACGGAACTAATGAAGAAAAGATTGCATTGGCAGATGAGCTGCTTGCGAATTCCGAAAACAAGTTGAAAGGGATAGAAGAGCTCTCTACCCTGCTCAGTTATTTTCCCAAAGAAACCAACATCGTTATTGACTTTACCCTTGCACGCGGATTAAATTATTATACCGGTATCATCTTTGAAGTGCAGGCACAAGATGTTCAAATCGGTAGTATCGGCGGGGGCGGAAGATATGATGATCTGACAGGCCTCTTTGGGGTTTCTAATATTCCCGGCGTAGGCATTTCTTTCGGACTGGATCGTATTTACGATGTAATGGAAGCGTCGCAGCTATTTCCCAAAGAAGTACAAAGCGGCACCGATGTACTCTTTTTTAACCTGGGAGATGCCGAAAGCAGAAAAGCACTGGAGCTGATGCATCAGCTGCGTCAAAAAAATATTTCCTGTGAACTCTTCCATGATAATCTGAAAATGGACAAGCAGTTTAAATATGCGGAGAAGAAAAATATTACCTATGTGGCTATTATTGGCGCCAAAGAATTAGCAGATGGCACTTGTAATATCAAGCATCTTTCTTCTGGAAAACAGGAGACAGTGAAAATGGATGAGATAGCAGAAATGAACTTAAAACTGAAAACTTAAAAGTTAAAAGTACCTTTATTGTATGTTATCTACTCCAACTCCAAATATTCGTCACCTAACGCAGGATGAGATTTTAGCTTTTTTCAAAGATCAGGGAGAGCCTGCGTTCAGAGCCAAGCAGGTGTACGAGTGGTTATGGCAGAAAAAGGCACAAAGCTTTGCCGATATGACCAACCTCAGCAAAGCACTTCGTCAAAAATTAGCAGAGCAATTTTCTCTTCCCGCATTGACCGTTGATGCTACGCAATATGCAGCGGATGGTACGGTAAAATCAAGATTCAGAACCCATGACGGGCACTTAATTGAAGGAGTCTTAATCCCTACAGAAGATCGTAAAACAGCCTGCGTGTCCTCTCAAATCGGTTGTTCACTTACCTGTAAGTTCTGCGCCACCGGTTATATGCAGCGCAAACGCAATCTGCTTTTCGATGAAATCTATGATCAGGTAGTAATGATCAACGACCAAAGCGAACGCATCTATGAAAAAAAATTAAGCAATATTGTTTTTATGGGGATGGGTGAACCCCTGCTCAACTACAGAAATGTATTAAAAGCGATTGAAAGAATTACCTCCCCCGACGGCTTAGGCATGAGCCCAAAAAGAATCACCGTATCTACAGCCGGAGTTGCCAAACAAATCAAACAACTGGGAGATGATGAAGTAAAATTCAAACTGGCACTTTCTCTTCATGCTGCCAACGATGCCAAGCGCCACACCATCATGCCTGTTAATGATACCAACAACATCAAATCGCTCATAGATGCGCTGAATTATTTTTATAAGAAACCACAAAACGAAATCACGTTCGAATATATCCTTTTCAATAAATTCAACGACTCTCTGCAGGATGCAGATGAGTTGATTAAAATTTACCGACAGGTGCCTGCAGATCTGGTTAATATCATCGAATACAACCCGATTGCACAAGGTGGATTTCAAAAACCGGATGAAAAAACAACCGACAGATTCATGCAATACCTGGAAAAAAATCGTGTAAATGTTCGCTTGCGCAAAAGTCGTGGGAAAGATATTGATGCCGCTTGCGGACAATTAGCCAATAAGGAAGCTATTTAATAAACCCCTGTTGTAAAACAGTAAATACCATTTATGCCAAATCATCAATTCAACCGATTCGGGAAAGGGAAATCCAACGCACAGAAAAAAGAAGAAATCCGTCAGGAGAAAAGAGCAGCCAGAGCAGAAAAAAATGCCTATTTCTAAAAAAAGAAAGCAGAACAAACTGCTGCAAAAAGAAAAACTTTTACAGAGAGGCCTGCCCCAAATTCAAAGACGCCTGTCCCTGTAAAATCAGCCATCGTAAAAAGAGATCAGCAACAAACGAGTACCCCGATGCCTTTGAATAAATACCTGGCTCATTGCGGGGTATGCAGCAGAAGAGATGCCGCAGAGGAAATACGGAAGGGATTGGTAAAAGTTAATGGTAATCTAATTACAGAACCAGGTCATAAAGTAGCTCCACAGGATAAAATCATTTACAACGGAAAGCCGATTCAAATCCAACAGGAGCTCGTATATATCTTACTCAATAAACCCAAAGACTATATCACCACTAGTGATGATCCTCAGGGAAGAAAAACCATCATGGATTTATTCAAAGGAACCATTCCTCAAAGAGTATATCCGGTTGGCAGACTTGACAGAAATACAACCGGCGTGCTGTTGCTCACAAATGATGGTGATCTTACACAAAAATTATCTCATCCCAGCTATCAGGTAAAAAAGATTTATGAAGTGACGCTCGACAAGCCGCTTGAAAAAGCAGATTTTCAGCAGCTGCTGAAAGGTGTTGTGCTTGAGGATGGATTTATTGCGCCGGATGCTTTGGGATACGCTGATCCGAAAAATAAAAAAATCATCGGAGTTGAAATTCACAGCGGCCGCAATCGCATTGTACGAAGAATGTTTGAACATTTAGGTTATGATGTAAAAGGATTAGATCGGGTATTATTCGCCAATCTGACCAAGAAAAATGTAGACCGCGGCAAATGGCGATTTCTCAATGAAAAAGAAATCCGTTTATTGAAATATCTCAACAAATCATTCGTCCAAAAGAAAAATGGAGCTAAAGGAAATAAGCATGATGAAGTTTAAGCCCGAGATTATTGCTGAAACAGAAAACTGGATCGCTATTAACAAGCCATCAGGATTATTTTCTATTCCCGACAGAACACAATCTGAAATTTCACTGAAAGATATATTAATTGAAAAGTATGGTAAAGTGTGGGTGGTGCATCGGCTGGATCAACCTACAAGCGGTCTGATACTATTTGCAAAAAATGAAACTGCACATCGCTATTTGTCTCAATTATTTGAAGACCGAAAAATAGAAAAGCATTATGTAGGACTCGTACACGGATGCCTCATACAAGCCACCGGTTCTGTTGATGCGTCTATTATGGAACATCCTGCAAATAAAGGAACCTATATCACCCATGCCAGGGGGAAAGCTGCACGCACGGATTACAAACTATTAAAAGAATATGGCCCATATAGTTGGGTGGAATTTCAGATCCATACCGGAAGAACCCATCAGATACGTGTTCATATGAAACATATCGGGCATCCGATTGTGTGCGATGAACTATATGGCACAGCATCTCCCCTTTTATTATCCACCATAAAAAGAAAGAAATTCAAATTATCGAAAACAGACGAGGAAGAAAGACCATTGTTAAACCGACTTGCCCTGCATGCGCACACGCTTGAGTTTGTTGATTCGGATGGGACGACTATTCGACTGGAAGCAAGTTTGCCCAAAGATTTACGCGCAGTATTGCAGCAGCTGGAGAAATGGAGCGGATAACCGACAGCTTTTTGGTTTTGACTTTTTATCTTTTACTTATTATAAATAGATCTCCAGCAATCCCTCCGGCAAATCTGTGTGTACCTGTTTTTTGGGATGATTAATTTTTTGAATGGTAGACTCGTTGAGCGGGATCAATACTTCTTTTTCATTAATTATTAATCTGCATAAAATCTGATGCGGCTGCTCAATGACTTCATCAATTATTCCTAATACTTTTTCCTTGTCCAATAATGTATATCCTAT
>JBKDRQ010000218.1:0-6896 GCA_046341135.1 Bacteroidota bacterium | reverse complement strand
GATCCCAACCGATGATCCAGGCAATAAATTCACCCATTGTAGCATACGAATAAGTATAGGCACTGCCCGCTACCGGAATCATAGAAGCGAATTCGGCATAACATAAACCGGCAAATAAGCAACCAAATCCTGCAACGATGAATGAAATGGTGATGGCTGGACCTGCATGATTGGCTGCTGCCATACCTGTGATGGAAAAAAGCCCTGCGCCTATAATGGCACCAATGCCTAATGCAATCAGGCCGTTAGCTCCTAATGTTTTTTTTAAGGTATGCTCACCTGTTTCAGCAGCTTCCTGTAATAATGTAGGGATTGATTTTTTTGCAAATATGCTCATGGCAATTGGTTGAATAAATTATTGATAAAGCAAAATAGGTTTTTTACTTTAAAACTTTATAAACTTGATGAACTTTCTTAATCTCCTTCTCTATAATATATTTATTAGTCTTTTTCGTTTTCTAATATTGTATATTGCAAAATAATTTACGAGTATGCCTAAAGGGAACAGGTTAACATCTATGATCATTTTGTCGATGGTGTTGGGCATTATCACAGGATACATTGTTCACGAGGCTGCTGCTCCTGAATGGATTCAGGGTTTCTCTAAAAATATCAAACTGCTCAGCACTGTTTTTATTCGGCTGGTACAGATGATTATCGCTCCATTGGTATTTACTACGTTGGTTGTAGGTATTGCCAAATTAGGAGATCTGAAGGCGGTAGGAAGGGTAGGCGGCAAAGCAATCCTATGGTTTTTTTCCGCATCTCTCGCCTCTCTTTTTATTGGTATGCTACTGGTGAATATTTTTCAGCCTGGCGCCTCTATAAATTTATCGCAGGCAGATACGGAAGGGGTAAAAGACTTAATGAGCAAAACATCTTCCTTTTCCATCCAGCATTTTGTTGACCATATCATTCCTAAAAGTATTGTTGAAGCGATGGCTGCCAATGAAATATTGCAGATTGTTATCTTCTCCATTATTTTCGGAATAGCTGCTGCCGCAATTGGCGATTATGCTAAACCGTTAGTTCATGTCCTGGAAGTAGCATCGCATATCATTCTTAAAATGGTGCATTATGTGATGATGGTAGCACCACTGGGTGTTTTTGGTGCTTTGGCAGCCGTAGTGGCTGTAAAGGGACTCGGAGTGTTTCATTTTTATTTTACTTACTTTATCTATTTTCTGGTGGGTATTGTCATTTTATGGCTATTGTTGATAGGAGTGGGATTTCTGGTATTGGGTGCCCGAATGAAAACCTTATTGCAGCGCATATCTTCTCCTTTGCTGATTGCGTTCAGTACTACCAGCAGTGAAGCGGTATTCCCTAAACTAACGGAAGAGCTGGAGCGATTTGGCTGCAAAGACAGAATTGTATCTTTTGTATTGCCGTTGGGCTATTCTTTTAATCTCGATGGCAGTATGATGTATATGACTTTTGCAAGTCTTGCAATCGCACAAGCTTATGGTATCCATCTGGATTTAGGTACACAGCTAACAATGCTGCTGGTCCTGATGCTTACCAGTAAAGGTATTGCCGGTGTACCGCGTGCTTCGTTGGTAGTTGTACTTGCTACCTGCGCCATGTTTGGTATTCCGCCGGAAGGGGTGGCCTTAATTCTCCCTATTGATCATTTTTGTGATATGTTCAGAAGTATGACGAATGTAGTGGGAAATGCATTGGCAACTTCAGCTGTCAGTAAATGGGAGGGAGAATTAAAACATACTTAAAATCAGATAAACAAATACATATGATGCGTTTGAATTGGGTTGTGGTTATTTCGTTTTTGCTCGTTGGTAATGCAGTTATTGCACAGGATACCCTACAGCTGAAAGTTCAAAATCAGTATGAAACTGGGGTGGGACATTTCAAGCTGGGGGATAAATCATATCAAACGAATAAAGAAGGACTGGTAACGGTAGATACAGATTTTAATACGGGTGTGTTGTTGTTTGACGCAAAAGGGTATGAAGTACTTAAAATTAATCCGGCGAAACTCAAAAACGGAAGTACCGTGGTAATGAATAAGCAGTTTACCTGGAAAGATATTCTTAACCCGATGTTTTATATCATACATGGCGGACTTTGGTTGTTACTGTTTATCATTTTTGCTGAAACGGGTTTGTTCGTTGGTTTCTTCCTGCCGGGGGATAGTCTCTTATTTGTTGCAGGGATTTACAGCAGTAATTTGACACATGAATTTTTAAGAATCTTCGGTCTGGGAGGTATTCATAATGAAGCGCTTGATTTATTGGTTTTGTGTGCTTTGCTGGCTGTTGCAGGTATATTAGGTAATACGATTGGCTACTGGACCGGAAGAAAAGTAGGACCGGCCATGTATCACTGGAAAGATAATTTGCTTTTCAAAAGACGATATCTGAATGAAGCGCATGATTTCTATGAAAAACATGGAGGTGCGGCGATCGTATTCGCACGTTTTCTCCCTTTCATCCGCACATTTGCACCCATTATTGCTGGGATTGTAAACATGGATAAAAAGAAATTTGCTTTCTTCAATGTCGTGGGTTGTATTGCCTGGGTAGTGAGCATGATCTTTGCCGGTCACTTCCTTCAAATATGGGTGAAGAACCAGTTTGGAATTGAGTTGAAAGATAAGCTGGAGTTAATTGTCATTATCATTATTGCGGTAACAACAGCGCCGGTGCTTTGGAAATTTTTCTTTGCGAAGAAAAAAACTTCTGGTACATAAATAACTGATGACAAAAAAAGAAACATATTCCGTTTTCTCCTTGCCTGTTGTGGTAGCAGCCTTAGGTTATTTCGTTGATATCTATGATCTGTTATTGTTTACGATCGTAAGAGAGCCTAGTCTTTCCGGCATAGGTGTAGACTTGACTGATAAAGCTGCGGCATTGGCTGCCAGTACCAAAATCATCATCTGGCAAATGGTAGGTTTGTTAATTGGGGGAATTCTATGGGGTACGCTGGGTGATAAAAAAGGTAGACTGAGTGTTTTGTTTGGCTCTATTCTGCTGTATTCGGTAGCCAATTTTATTACCGGTTTTGTGCAAACGGTAGATCAGTATGCGTATGCACGTTTCATGGCCGGCGTGGGATTGGCGGGTGAACTGGGGGCGGGTATTACACTGGTAAGTGAGCTGCTGCCCAAAACAAAAAGAGGAGTGGGTACTTCACTGGTGGCGGGCATTGGTTTGTTTGGGGCTGTATTCGCGTATTTTACTTTTCAACTTACCGACGACTGGAGATTGTGCTATAAAATAGGCGGTGGCCTGGGGATAGGATTGCTGCTGCTTCGTGTGAGCGTGGCCGAGAGTGGTATGTTTGAGCAGGTGAAAAACAGTAATGTCAGCAAAGGAAATGTTTGGATGTTTTTTAATAATGCACAGCGCTTTAAAAAATATATGCTGGCTATTTTGATTGGCCTTCCTACATGGTATGTAATAGGAATATTAGTGAATTACAGTAATCGTTTTGCCAAAGAATTTAATGGAGAAACTGCCATTGACAGTGGTCGCTCAATCATGTATGCCTATGCTGCCATCGCAGTAGGCGATATTCTGATAGGACTGGTGAGTCAGTATTTTAAAAGCAGAAAAAAAGCCTTGTATTTGTTTTACGGACTAACAATATTATCTGTAATCCTTTTCTATTCACCTCTGAATAGCAGCGACGGCATGATGTATTTTATTTGTGCTTTACTGGGTTTCAGCACGGGTTTCTGGGCGATTTTTGTCACGATGGGTGCAGAGCAGTTCGGTACCAATCTGCGTGCAACGGCTGCCACTACCATTCCCAATATGGTAAGAGGGGCACTTCCTTTAATGAACTTATTGTTTCTGGATATTTTTCAAAAGTCGTGGGGCTGGTCGCTTACGCAAAGCGGTATGGTTACCGGGCTCATCGTAATTGTCATAGCACTGTTTGCTGCGTATTTTACGGAAGAGACCTTTCATAAAGATTTGAATTTTCTTGAAGGAGAAGAACTGTTGCCTTAATATTTGAATTATGAAGATTTTAGTCATTCGTTTTTCCTCCATTGGCGATATCGTGCTAACTACACCGGTTATCAGAAATATCAAGCAGCAGTTGCCGGAAGCGGAATTACACTACCTTACTAAAATTTCTTTTAAGACGGTTCTTGAACACAATCCATATATAGACAAGCTGCATTATCTCGTAGGCAGCTGGGAAGAAATGATCCGTGAACTTAAATCGGAAAGATTTGATTTAATTATTGATCTGCATCATAATCTGCGGACAGCAAGAATCAAAAGCGCTTTAAAGGTAAAGTCGCATTCGTTTCCTAAACTGAATATTGAGAAATGGCTCTATGCCAACCTTAAAATTAATCGATTACCCGACATACATATCGTTGATCGTTATATGAAAACGGTCAATTCATTAGGAGTTATGAATGATGGGCAAGGATTGGATTATTTTATTTCAAAGGAGGATGAAATTAAATTACAAGATTTGCCTCACGCCCATTTTGCCGGATATATCGCTTTGGTAATTGGAGCTGCCCATGCCACCAAGCGTATGCCCGAAGATTTATTGCAAGAGTTATGCACACTCATACAGCATCCTATCATTTTACTGGGAGGAGTAGAGGATAAGCATAGAGGAGCGGAGATCGCCTCTGTGGATCCTATTAAAATCTACAACGCCTGCGGAAAATTTTCTTTGAATGAAAGTGCGGATATTGTTCGCAAATCTAAGCTGGTCATCACGCATGATACCGGTTTGATGCATATCGCAGCTGCTTTCAAAAAACCGATCATCAGCATCTGGGGTAATACTGTTCCCGGTTTTGGGATGTATCCCTACTATGGCAATAAGCCGGTGCCCAATCAGATTTTTGAAGTTAAAAAATTATCCTGCCGTCCCTGCTCCAAGATCGGATCAGACAAATGTCCTAAGAAACACTTTAAATGCATGCGCAATCAGGATTTATTGAAAATAGCTGCGGTTGCAGAAACGTGGGCGAGAGAGTGGAGGCCTGTTTGATTTATTTGATCATTACTTCGTGCACCACGTACTCGTTGAGTATTTCATTGATACGATTTTTTATTTTCTCTCTTTGAAAAAGTAGCTCCTGCTTCAAAGGTGCCATATGGGTGGTGATGATGAGTTTGTTTTCTATCAGCTGAATATTGTCGGTGTAGTTGGCAATGGTTTTACCCATCAGTTCCTCCCAGACATCTTTTATTTGAAGGGCAAGAATATTTTGTTTCAAGCGGCTGTGCGTTAAGTACTGCTGCAGTGCTTCACCAAGAGATTGTTCTGCCATAAAGGGATTTTGAAACGGTGTAAAGTTAAATTTTTAAAGTGGTCATTCGGAAATTAAATTAATATTTTTCAATATGAATATTCCGAACTTCCTTCCCCATCTCTTTGAAAACAGTGGCCATCCGTTCAGGGTGGGTGTCGGTTAAAAAAAGTTGAGCATTGGTTTCATGGCAGATATAATGTAAGAGATGTTGCATTCTTGTGCCGTCGAGTTTTTCAAATACATCATCCAGCAATAAGATAGGGCTAAATCCTTTCTGATTCTCTAAAGTGGAAGCTTCAGCCAGTTTCATTGCGAACAGCAGGCTTTTCTTTTGTCCTTGTGATCCTCTGTTTTTAAAGGGTTGTTCATCCAGCAGAAGTTCTAGATTGTCTTTATGTATACCAAACTGAGTTCTTTGTGTCAGGTAATCTTTTTCGCGGGATTGATGTAGTAAATGATGCAGGCCTTGATAGTGGAGCTGACTTTCATATCGGAGCGCTGCCGCCTCTTGTCTGCCGGCTACAGTGTTATAAAATTGTAGTATACGCGTATGCAATCCGGGTGTGAAATGTTTTCTTTTTTCAAAAATAACTGATCCATTATGTGCCAGCTGTTCATCCAGCGCATCCAGCAGTACATCATCTCTTCGCTTGGAGAGTGCTGCCTGTTTCAGATAGCTGTTTCGCTGTTGCAGGATTTTATTGTAATGAATGAGTGCAAGCAGATAATCTGTGTCTGTCTGGCATAAAATGGTATCGATAAATTTTCTTCTGATTTCTGCGGTTCCATTGATTAGCTCAATATCATCTGGCGCTATCATGACCACCGGGAATTTACCGATATGTTCTGAAAATTTTTCGTATAACAAATTATTGCAGCTCACCTCTTTTTTGCCATTTTCTCTTAGTATTACCTGTATATTTTGAGCAGCCCCATTCAGCGTAAAATGCCCTTCAATACGAAAGCCCTCTCTTCCCGTCTGCACCTGCTGCTGATCACCGGAACCAAAATAGCTTTTAGTAAAACTGAGATAGTAGATGGCATCGAGCAAGTTCGTTTTACCTGCCCCGTTTTTACCGGATATGGCAATTGCGGGTTCATTAAATTCGAAAACGCCGGAACTGTAATTCTTAAATTGAATGAGAGATATGCGTTGTAATTGCAGCATCTGCTGCAAATTAATGGGTTTGATGCGCTTTGGGCATCACTGTTTTAATTTTTCTATTAAATCTATATAATCCTGCATAGCCTCCTCTTTACTTTTACCTTTCAGACCTTCCCAGGAACTGTATTTTGCTTTTGCAACAATATCAAAGGGATTTGAAGGGGCTTCTGAATAGACATCTCCTTCAGTAGCCTGCTTATATAAGGCATATAGCTGTAAAAGGACATCGTTGTTAGGGCGTTCAGACAATGCTTTACTATCAGATACAGCTTTTTCAAACTGCTGTTGCATATCAGACTGTTGGTTCATGGTATAAAATTAAAGCTGTTTTCCGACTGTTTTGTAATAATGTTACATTTATGCATTATACTAAGTAAAAACTGCTGAACATCAGGCATGAAAGACAGTTCCATCAGTGTTTTTCTTTACCTTTGCCCCCTCAAAAAATGTGAATCTCAGGAATGAAAAATATTAGAA
>JBKDRQ010000217.1:0-2818 GCA_046341135.1 Bacteroidota bacterium | reverse complement strand
GAGCTGGATGCTATAGAAGAAGCGGTAGATATTATCCGAACCATTGGCGGAACGCGTGTGGGAGTTAAGTTTAATCATGCCATTGAGAAGGTACTTTCCTCTACACTCGAAAGAAAAACGGAGGATGAAAAAAGTTTACCTGTGCTGCAAACCATGGTTCCTCCTCCATCAAGAGGGTTTGGCAATTTTGATTTGTTTTATAAAGCATGCAAAGCGCGGATTCCTGTCTCCTTCATTCACTTTTCCTATAAAAAGCGGCAATTCAATCACATCATCCTACATCCATTTTTGATTAAAGAATTTGATAATCGCTGGTACGTGATAGGGTATTCTGAGCTACACCAAAAAACCAGAACATTTGGTTTAGACAGAGTTTCAGAACCTGTGCTGCTGAAGAAAAAATATATTTTCTCCGACAAAATAGAACTTAGCGCCTATTTGAAAGATATATACGGTGTATATCCGATACCTGGTTATAAAAAAATGAAGATTAAAATAAAAGTCAGCCAACTTGGAACCCATTATTTTCAGGCGTATCCGCTACATGAAAGTCAAAAGATTACCAAAGAAAGCATTGGAACATCTTTTATCACCTTTGAATTAATTCCATCGGTTGAACTGGCCAGGTATTTTCTTTCACAGGGGTGGCATGTGACCATCGTTTCACCGGTGAAGTTTCGGGAATTCACACAAAAATTAATCTTATGATCAAGGAAGCCAAACAATATCTCTTTTCATTTGATGCCGGAGAGCAGAAAAAAAAGAATCCCAAAATTCAGAGGATTTTTTTAAGTGAACAGCATGTGCAGGTGGACTTTGGGTATGTAGCACCCTGGATGTATCACCGGGGAGGGTGGATTCGCATTGCTCCCTACACCTATTTGCAAGTCAAGGGTTCTAAGAAGAAATATAAATTAACAGATGCCAAAAACATCCCTGTAAAGCCCGCGAAACTGGATTTTGAATCAATAGAAGACTGGCAGGTGTTTTCGCTATTTTTCGAGCCGATTCCTGTGAAGAAATGTGCGATTGATATCATTGAAGAAGAGAATCCTAATGAGGATGATTTTAATTACTATGATATTCAGCTTTTGGACTTTATTAGAGCCGTTTAATTTTTGTTTGTCTTTAATTTCATTAATAAATCAACGCGTTATTGTTTGTTCTCTAATATCGTCAATAATTGCTGGTTTAAGTACAATTTTTCTTTCCCGACTTTAACTGATTTCAAAAAACCATTTTCTTCCAATGCGATCAGATAGTTGCCGACTGTCTTTAGATTTCCGATTTTTTCGTTTATCAAATGCTGACGTTTGGTATAAGGCAAGCGGAACAAAATTTCGATGAGTTCTTTGGAATAAATCTTAGGCAATTTCTTTTTGATCTCCTTAGCTGTAACCTCCATTGCAGAAGTAATTTTGTTGAGCCGCTCTAAACCTCTTATGGATGTTTGTTCGATCATATCCAGCATATACAAAATGTAAGTTTCCCAATCATTATTTTCAGTTACATTTCTCAAACCTGTATAGTATGCACTTTTATTTTTGATGATGTATTCACTCAAATAAATGGCAGGCGTGTCAAGTAATCCTGACATTTTCAAATACAACAACAATAAAATTCTTCCTGTTCTTCCGTTGCCGTCTGCAAACGGGTGAATGGCTTCAAACTGGTAGTGCATCAACGCCATTTTTATCAATGGGTCAATTTTTTCATCTTCGTTTATGAACCTCTCTAAGTTTGCCAACTTTTCTCGGATGGTGGATTCCCCGCTCGGCGGAGTGTAAATCACCTGACCTTGTGCGTTACTTAAGGTAGTTCCCGGTGTATTGCGGATAGAAGCACTATTTTGTTTTATGCATTGAACAATCTTAATACAAAGATTGGTAGTGATAAACGGTTTTCTTTTTAATGCATCCAATCCCAACCATAGCGCCTCCTTATAGCTCAATACTTCTTTAGTAGCCTCATTTTCATTTTTTCGGTCAGCAACCAACGATTTGTAAAGCTCATCATTGGTTGTTATGATGTTTTCTACTTCAGAACTGGCTTTGGCTTCCTGCAAATAAATGGTGTCTAAAAATAAGGTCGGGTTTGGCAAATTCTTCAAGGTTCCGTTCAGTTGAGCCAATGCTCTTCCTGCGGAGATAGTCTTTCGGAGTATACTTTTCGTTTCAATATCTGCCTTTGGCGGTAGCGATGGCAAATCGTTATAAGGTATGTTACGGTTGAATTTACCCATATTGTTCAAGTGTAAGGATTACACTCATGTGTAATACGAGAGTAAAAATAATAAAAATTTACTCTCGTTCAAAGAACAGGTGTAAAATTCACCCTTGTATCCATATCAATATATCCGAGGGTGTACAAAATTTAGAAATCATGGATTGAGGTACCCGTCAATCATTATGAATCTACCCCTCTTTTGGTGCAAAAAAATGACCATAAAACCGTACGCTGACCAAATGCGAAATAGGGGGTTGGCGGGGGATTTGTGGTGCAAATTTTGGTGCAAATTGACAAAAAAAAGAAGGGTTTCAGCTTTTCAAAATCGGCTGAAACCCTTACTGGTATTTAGCTCCCCCTTCAGGACTTGAACCTGAGACCCTCTGATTAACAGCAAATAATTGATAATCAGAGTTTTATGAGGAGATTTAATTTCTTTCCTAAAGCCTTTGCCACCAGTTCTGCCACCAGTGAATTTAAAATATAAAATTAACTGATGCTCTCAAAAAAGACAAACTATTTCAATTACATCATAGTATTAATATATCATTAATTAAAAAGTCTTATTCACCTTGAGCTCATGATACACATC
>JBKDRQ010000216.1:0-2636 GCA_046341135.1 Bacteroidota bacterium | reverse complement strand
GCTGGCACACTCTTTTTCATGGCTGGGCATACAGAGTATGTTTGTAATGAGCTATTTTTTTATCAAAGAAAAAATCATTCCCGGTATAGATATGTCCACTGCATGGGCAAATGGGTTTTCTAACCTGTTTACAAAAGCTGAATTAACAAAAGATAACACAGCAGGTAATATCCTTTCGCTTGGCTTTTTATTGCTCAATTTCTTAGGTGCATTACTGCCGGTATTACTACTAGAACCGCTCAGTAAAAGGAAAGGCAAAGTAAAAGTTTACCGCATGGCAATTGCCTGCATGACAGCGGGCTATTTTCTTATATATATTGGCGGCACGAAGGAAATTATTTTTTATCTCGGAATGATCATCTGCGGCATTGGATGGTCGGCCGTTATTTCTATCGTATTTGCAATCATGACTGAGAAAGTTAATGCCCGAAAAATGGGGATGTTTATGGGGTTGTTTAATTTTAGTATTGTGTTGCCTGCAATGATGACACCAGGTGTTTCAAAGCTGGTGAATGATGCAGGAGACTACTCAGCATTATTTCTGATTATTGCCATTTGCTTACTGGTTTCGTTTGTATGCTGGTTATTTGTGAAAGATGTTGAATCAGGAAGCATGAAGCCGGCTTGATTGTACATTTAAAAGCATAGAAAGTTTACGGCTGATTGCTCCCAATCGTATTAATAGTAATACTGACTCGAAAGAAAATATTAGATGTATGCAACCTGATCATAAAAGACAATGGTGGAAGGAGGTGGTGGTATACCAGATTTATCCCAGAAGTTTTAAGGATAGCGATGGGGATGGTATAGGAGATTTAAAAGGCATCATTGAAAAACTGGACTATATAAAAAGTTTGGGTATTGATGTGGTATGGCTGAATCCGATTTATGAATCACCCAACGATGATATGGGATATGATATCTCTGATTACAGAGCTATCATGCAACAGTTTGGAGACATGAATGATTTCGATACGTTGCTAAATGGATTACACGACAGAGGCATAAGGCTCATGATGGATTTGGTTGTAAATCATACCAGTGATGAGCATTACTGGTTTAAAGAAAGTAAAAAGTCGAGAAATAATCCGTACCGTAATTATTATCATTGGTGGGATGCAGAAAAAGGCAAGCCCCCCTATCGCTGGAGCATATTTGATAAAGAGAGTAACGCTTGGAAATATGATGCTAACACGAACAGTTATTACTTCCATATTTTTAGCGAAAAACAGCCCGATCTGAATTGGGAAAATCCCCGAGTAAGACAAGAGGTATACGATATGATGAAATGGTGGATGGATAAAGGGGTAGATGGCTTCCGTCTGGATGTTATCACCTGCATCTCAAAAGATATTTCATTTCCTGCATTACCCAAACATATGCCTGTTGGCGATTGGTTCCCCTATTATGCAAAGGGGCCTAACCTACATGCATACTTACAGGAAATGCACAGGGAAGTATTTTCAAAATATGACTGCATGAATGTAGGCGAAGCATCAGGCGTAAACATAAATGATGCATTGCTCTTTGTTGATGAAGAACGCAATGAGCTTCAAACCTTTTATCATTTTGACCATGCCGGATTTGGCATCAGTAAAGAGAATTTTATGTATGCCGACGACAACAATAGAGATTTAATAAAGTGGAAAAAGATTTTTCAGAATTGGGATCAAGTGTTTGCCGAAAAAGGCTGGGGTACTATTTACCTGGGCAATCATGATATGAGCCGAATGACAAGTCGTTTTGGAAACGACAGTGTTGAATTCAGGGAACTATCTGCAAAGATGCTGCATACATTTTTATTGAGTTTGAGGGGTACGCCTTATATCTACAATGGTGATGAAATTGGTATGGTAAATACCAATCACACCAACATTGAGAAATACCAAGACCTTTATACCATTAACTATTACAACCAGCTAAAACAAAAAGGAGAAGATCATCAGGCATTTTTAAATTCTCATTCAAAAATTAGCAGGGATAATGGCAGGACTCCTTTACAATGGAATGATAACTATCAGGCAGGCTTTACAACAGGGAATCCTTGGCTTGCCCTGAATGAAAACTACCAAAAAGTAAATGTGGCAGAACAGGAAAATCGTGCTGATTCAGTATTACATTATTTCAGGGCGATGATTCAGTTGCGTAAAAAATATATAACACTGATCTATGGAACCTTTGAATCGATTGATGAACATAATAAACAGTTATTTGCTTACATCAGAGATTCAGGCGATCAGAAGCTATTAGTCGTTCTTAATTTTTCCGAAGAACAAGCTTTGCTGGATACCGAAATAGATTTAAACAACAGCCATGTTCTTATCAGCAATTACAAGAACCCCTCTCGTAACAAATGGTATAAGCCTTTTGAAGCAGTGATTTATGAAATTGAACGGTAAACTACTAAAAATGAATACAAAAATAATTACAGTCTCGATTCTACTCATTAGCAGCATTACAAGCCTTGCGCAGCATAAGTCAACAGCGAATAAAGGTGAAATCATCTATCACGTTTTTCAGCGTAGCTTTTATGATGGGAATGGTGATAAGCAGGGAGACTTGAATGGGTTGAAGCAAAAATTGCCCTATTTACAAGACTTAGGTATTACCTCTATTCTGCTGTTGCCCTTATATGA
>JBKDRQ010000215.1:0-5403 GCA_046341135.1 Bacteroidota bacterium | reverse complement strand
GTACTCCAATATACTTATGGATTTGCAAACTTAAATTCCACTGCGGATGATTTTTGATATAGTTGATGATCAAAGGGGTTACCACTTCTTTCTTATCCCATTCCGGCTGCAGATATAATTTACAGGAAGGATTTGCTTTTTGCGCAAAGGATTCTGCCCATTCAAAATCAGAGTTATTAAATACGACAACTTTTAATTCATTGGCCACCGGAATGACTTCCTTGAGCGGAGCTTTGAATTTTTTTGGAGAGAGACAGATCCAGTCCCAGATACCACTTAATGGATGTGCACCGGAAGTTTCGATATGTGTTTTGAAATTATTCTTTTGAAGCGCTGATGTTAATTCAGTCAGATTATGCATTAGCGGTTCGCCGCCGGTGATGACGGCAATTTTTTCTTTTGATTCCGGAACAGATTGTACCGCTTCTTCAACAATTTCATCGATTGTTTTTTGAGGATGAAGATTGGCGTCCCAACTATCTTTCACATCACACCACACACATCCTACATCGCATCCTCCCAGACGAATGAAGTAGGCTGCTTTCCCCTGATGAAATCCTTCACCCTGCAGGGTGTAGAAGGATTCCATAACGGGGAGGGATGATTGTTGCATGATGTGTTATGAGGTCGGATTATTGTGTAATATGTTTTTTGTACGCATTCCAGGTATTCATCATTAGTCCTGCAATCGTCATGAGTCCGACTCCACCGGGCACCGGCGTGATGGCACTTGATATGGGAGCCACTTCATCAAACTTTACATCTCCTTTAATAGCAAATCCGGATTTTTTCGATGCATCTGTAACACGAGTGATGCCCACATCAATCACTACAGCGCCTGGCTTCACCATATCGGCAGTAACAAATTCTGTCTTACCCAAAGCGGCAATAAGAATATCTGCTTGCAGAGATATTTCTTTTAAGTTAGTGGTAGCAGAGTGACAAATGGTAACGGTACAATCCCCCGGATAACCCTTTCTGCTTAACAAGATACTCATTGGTGTGCCCACGATATGACTTCTGCCAATTACAACCGCATGTTTGCCTTTGGTTGGAATCTGATAATGTTCGAGCATTAATAAAATGCCGTAGGGTGTAGCTGGAATAAAAGTGGGTGATCCGCTCGCCATCATACCTACGTTATACGGATGAAAGCCATCTACATCTTTATGGGGAGCGATGGCATGAATGATTTTTTCTTCAGAAATCTGTTTAGGGAGTGGAAGTTGAACCAGAATACCATCAATGGTTTCATTCTGATTAAGTTCTTCAATTTTTTTCAGCAGCTCGCTTTCGGAAATATTTTCTTCAAAGCGGATCAGGGTAGATTCGAATCCGATTTGGGTACAGGTTTTTACTTTGGAAGCCACATAGGTTTCGCTGGCACCATTGTTGCCGATGAGGGTGGCTGCGAGATGCGGCTTTCTGTTTCCTGCTTCTGCGGCAGCGGTTGTTTGAGATTTGATTTTTTCAAGAATCGCTGCTGAAGCGATTTTGCCATCGAGTAATTGCATGGTGCAAAATTAATTCAGGTTAATCGTATTAAAACGGAAATAATCGTTTAATAAGGTTTTCTTACAGGAATGATGCTGAAATTTGCGGTTGCTAACCATCTTTTGTATCGAAAACACTAATATGAAACACCTTTTCTGCCTGATTTGTTGCTGGGGCTGCCTTTTTATTCGTAGCCAGCATTTGCCGGATCCTTTATTGTCTGCGGTAGCGGGCATGGGAGCCTATGGTCATTCAAATACGGATGTTTTTGGGATGTTATTAAACCCGGCCAGTGTAGCTAACAGCGCTACATTCAGTACCGGTATTTATGGGGAACGCAAATATTTATTGGAGGGGTTGCAGCAGTTCTGTGGATTGTTGCAGTTTCCCCTTCTTAAATCCGGACTGGGTTTTCAGCTCGATTATGTCGGCTCGGCTTTGATGAATGAAACAGCTTTGGGGATGGTATATGGAAAAATGCTGGGGGATAGATTGAGTATGGGGTTGCGTTTTCAATATTATCAACTGCAGGTGCCGGGCTATGTGCGAGCCCCGGCCCTCTGGGCCGGGGCTGGGCTACTATTTCAACTAACCCCTCAACTCCAAACGGGCTTTTCTTTTACCCGCTCTGCAAAACCACAGCTGCATTCTTCTGAACCTCCGCTAACACAAGTGTATCGATTTGGAATGGGCTATGAACCATCCCAACGTGTATGCATCAGTACCGACTGGATCAAAGAAACCAACAAGGATCTGATGGGAACAATTTCCCTACGCTATGCTTTTGAAGAAGGATTCCGGTTGCGATTAGCCTGGCAAACGACTACTCAACAGCCAGTTGCCGGAGCAGGATTGTATTGGAAGGGTACCTGGACAGATCTGTTGATTTCCTATCATCCTCACCTGGGTTTCACACCGGCTTTTCAGATGTCGTGGAATGCATCAGGTAAAAAGTCGAACTGAAATCCATCTTCATCTGCCCACAAATGATTCATAAAGTCTTTTTTCAACTGCTTCTGTCCTTACTCTGCACACAGATTCTTTCTGCGCAGGAAATCCATCTATCCGAATTGTCTATCGAGCAATTAAGTGAACAGGAAAGTTTTGAACAGGATGATGATGCAGCCATCCAGCAATATGAATACCTCAAAAAGGATCCGTTGGACATAAACACGGCTCAAAAGGAGGATCTGCAAATCTTCTCGTTTCTAACCGACTTACATATCCATCATCTTTTGCTCTATCGGAAAATTAATGGCGATTTCATTTCCATTTATGAATTGCAAGCAATTCCTTATTGGGATGAAAGTATTATCCGCCAAATTCTTCCTTATGTATTTGTCGGCAATCGCGCGTATCGAAAACAACAATGGAAAGCTGCCTGGTCACAGGGGCGACATTTATTATTAGCAGGCACTACGTATAAATGGTATCAAGACGGTCAATCCATCTTACAAATGGATCAATATCCAGGCAGCAGAGAGCGAAGTTTTGTGCGTTATAAATATCAATACAAAAACATGCTACAATACGGCATCGTGGCTGATAAAGATGCAGGAGAAGCATGGTTCAAAGGAGTACAAAAACAAGGTTTTGATTTTTATTCCGTGCATGCTATGGCGCGGAATCTGGGTAAAATTAAAACGCTTGTACTAGGCGATTATACCGTTAACCTCGGACAAGGATTATTGTGCTGGCAATCTATGGCCTTTAAAAAAAGTGCGGAAGTAATGATGATTAAAAGGCAGTCGGCAGTATTAAGACCGTATCATTCTGCCGGTGAATATTTGTTCCAACGAGGCTTGGGAATAACGATGGCACATAAGGCATGGTCGCTTACCTCTTTTGCGTCGATCAGAAATCTTACTTCAAAAATTTATTTTGACAGCATTGGCAAGTATTCGTATTTCTCATCGGTCAACAGCTCGGGTTTACACCGAACTCAAAGCGAGCAAAAAAATAAAGCTGCGCTGCAACTTATTACAGCAGGTGGAAATATCAGCTATGATCTGTCCCGACTCCATATCGGAATGAATCTGATGCATTATGATTTTGGGAACGTCAGGCAACAAAAAGAAGCAGCGCCGTATAATCTGTTTTCTTTTCGTGGCAATCGTTATACCAACATGAGTACAGATGCGTCATATACATTCAGAAATATGCATTGGTTTGCCGAGCTGGCACAACATCAGTTTCGTTCGTCCGCTTTCATCGGTGGATTGATGATGAGTCTGGATCCGAAAGTAGATCTGGCATTGTTATATAGAAATATGTCGCCTGCCTATCATGCACAATTTGGCAATGCATTTACCGAGTCAACATTTCCCTCTAATGAAAAAGGGCTTTATGCCGGACTAACTTTGCGACCCAAACATCAATGGAAAATAGATGCCTATGCAGATCTCTTTATGTTCCCCTGGTTGCGTTATACAGCAGATGCGCCTAGTATCGGAAGAGAGTATATGATACAGGTGATGTATGCGATACGCCGGCAGGGACAGTTATATTTTCGTGTCCGCGATGAATTAAAAATGAATAATGAGCCATCGTCATCAACCAACTTTAAAGAAGGAGTTCGATCTGAAAGAAAAATAAATTGTCGCGTTCAGCTAGACTTGAATTATAACAAATCTGTTACTGTCAGAAATAGGATAGAAATGTTGAACCTACATCAAGCGGGAGCTTTGAAGCAATCGGGATTTCTCTGTTTTCTGGATTTGTTGTACAAGCCCATGATGAAACCCTATGCATTCAACATGCGACTGCAATATTTTGAAGCCGATTCGTATGACAGTCGGATCTATGCTTATGAAAATGATGTAATGTATCAGTTTTCAATTCCTGCTTTTTACGGACAGGGTTACAGAGGGTATATTAATGGAAGATTAAAGATGGGGAAGAACTGGAATATTTGGATGCGTTTATCAAGGTTATGGAAGGAAGAAGGGAATGATTTCGAAATCAAATTTCAGGCACAAAGAACATGGTAGAATCGACAACCGATAACGGACAACCGACAACATTCAGCCTAACACTTGATCAATCATAAATATTATTTAGGTTTGCCCCGTGGAAAATTTCTTTCATCAATTTATTCAAGATATCGTTGCAGCGGGATGGCTGGAGTGGGTGGCGGTGTTATCCGGTGTTTTGAGTGTATGGTTCAGTAAGAAAGAAAACATTTGGGTCTATCCGATTGGGCTCATCAACACACTTATCTATGTTTACCTTTCTGCAAAAGCTTCATTGTTTGGAGAAAGTATGGTGAATGGATATTATACCGTGATGGGCATTTACGGATGGTGGAGCTGGACACAGAAAGATGATACAACGAAGGAGAAGGTGCTAAATATTGCTTATTCATCCGGAAGGGAGTGGGTATTTCAATTTCTTTTTTTTGTCCTTCTTTTTATCGGCCTCTTCTTAACGCTGAGTTATTTAAAAAACAATTTTTATCCAGGTTCCATTCCCTGGGCAGACAGTCTGGCTACCGCTTCTGCATTTACGGGTATGTGGTTGATGACGCGTAAGAAGATGGAGAGCTGGTATTGGTGGATGGCAACCAACTTTATATCTGTTCCTTTGTATATCTACAAGGGCTATGCCCTGACGGGGGTATACTATGTTATACTTTTTGTTTTGGCGTTTGCAGGATTTAGGGAGTGGAAAAAGAAGAATGATTTATTCGTTGAAGGAAAATAACTTAAAACTCAAAACTTAAAAGTTAAAACTGGAATATCAATCCTCAACTTTTAAGTTTTCACTTTTAACTTTTTATCTGACAGCATATTTACTTAATTACTTCATGTTAACACAGAATATAAAAAAGATTGTCATCATCGGTCCGGAAAGCACGGGTAAGTCTGCCTTATGCGCGCAACTAAGCGCGCATTATCAAACGCTGTGGTG
>JBKDRQ010000214.1:0-3816 GCA_046341135.1 Bacteroidota bacterium | reverse complement strand
TGGCAGTATTACTCATTACAAATAAAGGGATAATAATAAAGTTTACACTATGGTGTAACTTATTCTCCCATTGTACCAATAATTTGCCCGGTATGGTAAAAGCAAATAAGACACCGGCAATTGTGGCATGAATACCTGAATTAAAAATCAGAAACCATAATAGTAACCCCACTAAAACATTCCACCATCCGAAAGGCTTATTGTATTTTGTCAACAGCAATTGGATGCAGAACAGGAGAATGCCTGCTGCCAGATATGTTGCATTTAGGGTTGAAGTGTAAAAAACAGCAATTGCAACAATGGCTCCTAAATCATCAATAATGGCAAGTGCGGTAAGAAAAATCTTTAAGGCAAGCGGCACTCTGTCACCTAAAAGAGAAGCTATGCCAAGAGAAAAAGCGATATCTGTTGCCATCGGAATTCCCCATCCGGATACCGTCATTTTTCCTGAATTAAAAAGTGTAAAGATGGTCGCAGGAATAATCATGCCACCCAACGCACCCATTACGGGCATGATTGACTTTTTAAGTGATGAAAGTTCCCCGCTGATTAACTCTCTTTTAATCTCCATGCCTGCCAGTAAAAAAAATAAGCTCATTAATCCGTCATTAATCCAGTGCAATAGACTATGAGGAAGCAAATCGCTGATATGGCATTCTGTATTTATAAGAGATATATAATTAAGTCCCCAAGGAGAATTTGTAAGTATTAATGAAAGCACTGTACAACACAAGATGATGATCCCGATTGCTCTGCTGTCATGAATAAATTCGAGTAACGGAGAAATAAAATTTCTCTTTAAATAATGGAATGGCATAGAATGATATTTGATGATCCTGCTCCTAATATAATTATTCTACAGGAAAAGTTCCCATTTGCTTTTAGGTCTTTTTGTTTCTAGCCAGTTGAAGTTTCTCAACTTCTTTTCTTCCTCAGGTATTTGTCTGATGGGGAAGGTTGTTCCTTTCACGGTACGTGTAAATTTTATTTTCTGAACAGAAACAGAATCAAAGAACACCTCAATTTTATCTGCTTCACTTCTGTTCATGCCTACATAAGCCGTATCCTCATTTTTTATAAAATATATACTCTCTGCACTACCTGCCGCTTCAACAAAGTCAATCTTTCCGTTTTTGAAATATCCATTGATGACGCGTCCTTTTAATTGATTGTAAAAAAAAGCTTTTTCCATTTCCTGCTGAATCATTATCGCATTTTGAAATGCACGCATTTTTTTAGGCTGCTTATTTTCAGTTTCAATAAAAATGGTATCAGCCAAAATCTGACTATGGTTGCTCCATGCAACTGGATTGTAATACATTCTGAATACACTGTCAATGCCACTGTAGAATAGACTGTCGCAAATTGCCTGAATGGAATCGTTATAGATACGTACATTGCGGAAAGCAGTAATAAATCTTAACGTATCTGTTTTGGATGAATCTGAAGCAAAGGCTGTCAGGATAGTGTCAGCATTGTTTTTTTGCAGCGTATCAAATTTGCTGAGGTAATCTTTTTGATTATTCCTGAGTTCTTTTATCATCCCTGAATAAATCGTGTCGGCAGCAATAAATACGGAGTCTTTGTTTTGGGCCACTACCATCACCGGTTTTTCTGTCGCTAAAAAACTTTTACTTTTCTTATTAAAATAAACCCGATTGCTTAACAATAAGATATTTTGAGCGGTGTCTATGAATTTCACATTGCCTTTTGCCTCTCCTAATCCGGTTACATCATCAAAAGCGAAATCATTGGCGATTAAAACAGAACTGCTGTCCTGTAATCTTGTTCTTCCGCCAAACTTTGCCTTCCGGTTTCCGGTATCATAAAATCCTTCTCTGGTTTGTATGATGGAATTCCCGGTTTTTATCGTTGTAGGAGAGATGAAGGTAGAAACCTTGCTGCCTGTGTTGTATAGTAAAGAATCAGTCGCCAGACTCATTTCAGGATCACTCATTTTGACATCACCTATGAAATATATGTCTTTAATATCCGCATAATAATAACCTTTATTGCTTGTAAGTGTTGTTTCTTTACTTTCAATACGACCGCCATTATTGTATGTGCCTACTTTACTATTGAGGTCATAGTCCATATTGTTGGTAAACAGTTTACTGTTGCCATCTGTTAATCGTACTTTGTCCTTAAAGTGAGCAATTTTATTTTGACCTTCATAAAGCAGATACTGAGAATATATATTTATTGAGTCTGTATCTACTATATGCACATTGCCGTATGCTTCAAGTTGTAGCGTTTTTTCATTATAGGCAACACTGTCTGCTGTAAAGATGGTATTGCCTTGTTTCATGCGAACATTTCCGGCAAGAATCTGCAGTTGAATTGATGAATCTATTGTTCTGAAAAGGAATCTGTCAGCATTCTCGATCTGCACCCATTTTACCGTATCTTTTGATTGCGAAGGCCTTGGTAGATTTTCCTGAGCTAAAATGCGAGAAGGGGTATATATACCTAAGCAAATAATCAGCAAACAAATAAATGTCTTTTGCATATCAACGCTGTTGCTGTTGAACAGTATCAGATAATGGAGCAGTCAAAGGCTTAGTCTTGTCTTTTTTTCCGAAAATAGACAAGCTTACATATCTTTTGGGATTTGTCTTTAAATCATCAATTAAAATGGTAAGACTTCTGCTGGTTTGTTGTAAATTATTGTATAAGGTGGGGTCATTTAATAGCATGCCCACAGATCCATCCTTACTGCTCGCTTTTTTTAATAACACCTGGACTTCACTAAGTGTGTTTTGTAACTGAGTGACGGTTTCTTTTATGCTACTCTCAGAAAGTTGCTGAGCCGTTATTTTGAGATTATTGATAATATCATTTATGTTGTTGTTATTGGTGTTTAGATTTTGTGTAAATGTGTCCGCATTTTTTAGAGTGTTTGCCAATGATCCATTTTCCGGATTAAGAAGCGTTGACAGGCTTTTTGAGGATTGGTCCAATTCTTTAATAATAGATCTGAAATGTGTTTGAGTAGGCAAGTCCAAAACGCGATTAAAACCGTTGAGTAACTGCTGTAATGTATCTACAGCACTTTTAACAGATATAAGCAATGGGTCAACATTGTTCATGACTTTGCTTAATAAATCGGGGCTAACTGTGCTCAGTAAAGTATCCCCATAACTAATAAATTCTTTACTGTTGCCGGGTATGATGTTTATGGAAGATGTACCGGTTAAGCTATTGATAATTGTTGCAACGGAATTTGAGGGAATCTTTACGGTTTCTTGCAGACTGATCGAAACAATAACTTCGGAAACGGAGGCATCGCTGCTTGATATATCTGAAACATTACCAATTCTGAATCCCTTTATTTTCACAGGGTTTGCAATATCCAAAGCACCTACGTCTGTAAACTTCACATAGATCGTGTTTGATTTTCCGGAAATAGATTTGCCGGTTAAGAAATTATATCCCAGAACAAGTAATGTAACAGCAATTACTGTGAGTGCTCCAACTTTAGTTTCGTTTGAAATCTGCATGTAAGAATATTAATCAGCAAGGTGCATATAAAAATGCGTCAGACAAAAATAAGGAATGTTTTAGTTGGATGGCATTGCTGAAAGAATATCTGTTCAACTATTTGTTGCTGCTGCTATTTTTATTTTGATTATTTTTTTCTACCAGCTCCTTATATCTTTTTATAGCCCTGGTGATGCTTTCTGCCATGGTTTGTTGCCCTTGTTCACTTATCAGAAATTCTTCTTCGGGCCTGTGCGATAGAAATCCTAGCTCAATCAATATACTGGGCATTGCTGTTGCCTGTAACACCCAGATCCCTTTTTGTCTTTGTTTGAC
>JBKDRQ010000213.1:0-2918 GCA_046341135.1 Bacteroidota bacterium | reverse complement strand
CTTCTGTGTAGCGTTGTTGGTCGTAATAGAGCAATCCCTTTTCAATGTAGGCATCCAAGTAGCTATAATTATTTGTTATGATAAAGCTGAAGATATTTTCTGCTTGCTTGAGTAATCCTTTTTTTGTGTAATAAATTCCTTTCATCAGCAGGATATCAGATTGATATTTTTCAGTGTCCGTACGTGTCAGTAATGAATCAGTCAGTTTGATTGTTTCGGGGTGTCTGCTTTCGGTATACAGATTCAGCAGTTTCATATCTGCCTGTAAAAAATTGCCGGCTTCGGCACTTGCTTTTTTATAAAAGGCAATGGCATTGATGGTATCGCTCATTCTTTCCAGCATATCGGCCTTGATAAATAAAAATGCCGGGTTGTCGGGATTTTTTTTCAGCAACTGATTGGCGTGATGGAGTGCAGTATTGTATTGCTCAGTTTCTATCAGCTTTTCTATCAGCGCAAGACGGGCACTGTCATTTATGTTGCTGTCGTTAGCCGGAATATCAGTGGTAGTTTCCTGATCATTGCTTTTTGTATCGCCGGATGAATCATTGGAGCAGGCACACAGCAGACCTGATAGGGATATAGCCAGCAGGGGTATAATTCTCAAAAAATGCATGGTGTAAAATTAAGTGCATTGCGCAAAGAAAGTCTTCATCAAAACGAGGAAACTTATCTTCTTCTTATAACTTTGTTCAAAATTTTTACTATGTATACAGGACTGCTTCATTTACATAATTTGCTACGCTGGGTGATTTTGATATTGTTAGTGGTTTCAATTTTTCAGTCACTGACAAAAAAAGAAGGGTTGGCGAAGACTTCTTTGTTTCTGATGATATCAGCGCACCTTACTTTGTTGCTTGGGTTATATCAGTATTTCACAAGTGAAGTAGCCGGTTTCAAAATCATAGAAAGAATGGGTGGAATGGGGAGTGTTATGAAAGATGCTTTTGCTCGTTTCTGGGTGGTGGAGCATATCAGTGTAATGCTGATTGCTATTGTTTTAATTACCATTGGCAGGAGAAAAGCAAAATCCCTGCAATATAAACCTGCGTTTGTATTATTGCTGATTGCCTTACTGCTGATTCTGGCAGGAGTACCCTGGCCATTCAGAGATGGAATTGCCCGTCCTTGGTTTCCAGGGATGTAATTAATAGACCTGTCTGTATCTGGTTGTCGGGTGACCAAAATCATTGCTTCTTGTAATAATTCACTTATTTTTATAATAAGACATTAGCAATAAGTAACTGTTTATTGTACTGGCCGGATGAAAATATTTTCCACGGAACAAATCAGAGCATGGGATGCTTATACCATTGAACATGAGCCGATCAGTTCACTCGATTTAATGGAGCGTGCATCTGCTGCCTGTGTCGAATGGATACGTTCCGGCGGCTTTGAGAAAAGGAAATTCCACATTTTTTGCGTGAAAGGTAATACTGGCGGTGACGGACTTGCCATTGCCCGAATGTTATTGCAATACAAGTATGATGTAGAAGTATATATCCTGGAGCAGGGCGCAGTGGGGACTCCTGATTTTCAGGTCAACCTTCAACGGTTACATAAGTGCACACAAAGCATTCATTTTTTGCAGACAGAAATTGCTTTCCCCAAATTAACTGAGGGAGATGTTGTTATAGATGCTTTGTTTGGAATAGGTCTGTTCAGGCCGGTAGAGGGACTTGCGGCAGCGTTGATAAACCATATTAATATATCTGCTGTATTTGTTATTTCGATTGACTTGCCTTCAGGTATGTATGCGGATATAAGTGCCAAGGGCAATGATATGATTAAGGCACACCACACGTTGAGTTTTCAATGCTGGAAGCTTGCATTGCTTATGGAAGAAAATGCACCTTTCTTAGGTGTTGTACATATATTGCCCATAGGATTAGATCCTGCTTATGAAAGAGATACTTTAGTAAATGCACAAATGATTACGGGGGATTTGTTGACGCCGTTGCTTTTGAAAAGAAGTCCCTTTTCTTATAAAGGGGATTATGGGCATGCACTAATCATTGCCGGATCTAAAGGAAAAATAGGAGCGGCGGTGCTGGCAGCACGATCAAGCATGAGAAGCGGTGCCGGACTGCTGACGGTTCATGTTCCTGAATGCGGATATCAAATTCTACAGATTGCTATTCCGGAAGCGATGGTATCTGTTGATCAGCATCCAGATATTTTTAGTGTGTTACCTCAAAACCTATCCAACTATAGTGCTATTGGAGTCGGGCCGGGTTTGGGTATGCAGGATCCAACATCAGATGTTCTTTTATCCCTGTTGAAAATAATTAAGCAGCCGATGGTGTTGGATGCAGATGCATTAAACGTGATTGCGCAAAAGGGAACTAAGCACTGTGCAATCCCCCCTCAATCTATGCTCACACCTCATCCCGGTGAGTTTGAGCGTTTATTTGGGAAAACCTCCAATCATTTCGAGCGCATGAAGCTGGCCTTGCAAAAAGCCGCTGATTTGAATTGTATTATTATTATTAAATCAAAATTTACTCTGGTGGCATTACCGAATGGTAATGCCTGGTTTAATCCTACCGGAAACCCCGGCATGGCAAAAGCAGGCAGCGGGGATGTGCTTACCGGAATTCTTACCGGTTTGTTAGCAAGGGGATATCAACCTGAGTTGGCAGCACTGCTGGGTGTTTATCTGCATGGCTATGCCGGCGATCTGGCCGTAAGTCAGTTGGGATTTGAGTCAGCCCTGGCGGATGATATCACATCCAATCTCCCATTTGCCTTCTCTGCGCTCGTTAAATAATTGATTTTTTTCCTTTTATATACAAGAAACTGATCCGTATTTATCTTCATACCCTATCTTTGCCGACCTTATAAACCAATCATTTTAAGCTTATGGATGCTTTGATTTATTTAGTCCCCGGGATGGCGCTTATAGGCCTCCTGTATAC
>JBKDRQ010000212.1:0-6435 GCA_046341135.1 Bacteroidota bacterium | reverse complement strand
GAAATCAATATTGCCCTTTGATTTCAAAACAAATGCCATGGCTGCGAATCAGACAAAATGGCAAGAAGAAGCGTGTCTATCCGCCACGAAATTCGGGCCGGATGTTGTCAGCACCGAATTTTATTCTGGACGTTGTCGGGTTGTCGTGGGTGTCTTTGTTGGAATTGATGAATTGCCATTTTGGCGTACTGTTGTGACTGGCATTTTTTTTGAAATAGTTGGGGAAAATTGATTTCTATGCAAACCGGAAGTATCAGAGTACAGACAGAGAACATTTTCCCGATTATTAAGAAATTCCTTTATAGCGATCACGAGATTTTTTTACGTGAGCTGGTCAGTAACGCAGTAGATGCCACCCAAAAGTTAAAAACCCTCTCCTCTTTGGGCGAGGCAAAGGGCGAGCTGGGCGAGCTGCGGGTGGATGTAAAACTCGACAAAGAGGCAGGCACCATCACCATTTCCGACAAGGGCGTGGGTATGACAGCCGAAGAAGTAGAAAAATACATTAATCAGGTAGCTTTTTCCGGTGCGGAAGAATTTGTACAGAAATACAAAGGTCAAAACGAAAATGCCATCATTGGTAAGTTTGGTCTGGGATTCTACTCGGCTTTTATGGTGAGCAAGAAAGTAGAAGTCATCACAAAGAGCTTTAGGGAAGGTGCTGCCGTTCGCTGGGAATGTGATGGAAGTCCGGGATATAAATTGGAAGAAACCGGTGCAAGAACAGAAAGAGGAACAGATATCATTTTGCATGTTGACGAAGAGAGTAAAGAGTTTTTGGAAGATGATAGGCTAAAAGGTATCCTCAAACGTTTCTGCCGCTTCCTGCCGGTAGCTATTTATTATGGTGAAGAACAGATCAATAACACCCAGCCCCTATGGGTAAAGAAACCATCCGAACTCACGTCGCAGGATTATCAGGATTTTTACAAAGAACTATATCCTTTTAGTGAAGCGCCATTATTTTGGATACATCTCAATGTAGATTATCCTTTCAACTTGACCGGTGTTTTGTATTTCCCAAAAATCAAACAAAGCCACGAAATTCAAAAAGACAAAATTCAACTCTACTGCAACCAGGTGTTTGTTACGGATGAAGTGAAAGATATCGTCCCCGAGTTTTTGATGCTGTTGCATGGAGTAATTGATAGCCCGGACATCCCGCTGAATGTAAGCCGCAGTTACTTACAGGGCGATCCCAATGTAAAAAAGATCAACTCACATATCACCAAAAAAGTAGCAGATAAGCTCGATGAGATTTTCCGTAATGAAAGAAAAGAGTTTGAAGAGAAATGGGAAAGCCTGTCGCTATTTGTAAAATACGGTATGATGACGGATGATAAGTTTCTGGAGAAAGCGAATAAGTTTCATATCATGAAGGCTATTGGAGAAGATAAATACTATACGCTTGAAGAATATCGTGCAGCTACAGAAGCGTTACAAAAAAACAAAGACGGTAAACTTACGCTGTTATATACCAACAATCCAACCGAACAAAACACGTTTGTAAAAGCAGCGCAGGATAAAGGATATAAAGTAGTGGGCTTCGATACCATTATCGACCCCTCATTTATCAGTCAGATTGAAATGAAATGGGAAAATGTGGTGTTCCGTCGTGTAGATGCAGATATCGCAGAAAACCTGATCGACAAACAGGAAGACCTAAAGTCTGTATTAAGTGAAGATGAAGTGAAAGAGTTGAAAGAGTGGTTCAATATTCAGTTAACCGATCTGCATCTGAATGTGGAAGTTAAAGGATTGAGTCAGGATGCTCCTCCCGTTATTGCTACCCGACCGGAAATGATGCGTCGAATGAAAGATATGGCAAATATCGGCGGGCCGATGGCGAGTTTTTATGCAACGATGCCCGACGAAATCGAGCTTACGGTCAACGGTAATCACCCCCTGTATCGTAAAATCCTCAGCGAATCCAATAAGGACAAAAGCAAGGAGCTGGTACACAACCTCGCTGACCTTGCGTTATTATCGCAGGGATTACTGAAAGGCGATAAACTAACGGAGTTCATTAACCGAAACGTGAACTTGATGCAGAGCTAAAAACTTAATGGCGCAGGTCTCACGACCTGTGCCTTATTGTTACTTCCCGCTGGCGCAGGTCTCCCGACCTGTGCCTTAATGTTACTAAAAACATTTAATTTTACTCATAACATATAACCATGAGCACCAAATATCGTTTCACTAATCATGATCAGATTTATTTTATTACTGCTACTACAGTAGACTGGGTAGATGTCTTTACCCGAAACATTTATAAAGATATTTTAATTGATAGTTTCCGTTACTGTCAGGTACATCAGGGTTTGCATATTCATGCATGGGTACTAATGACGAATCATTTCCACATGATATGTTCATTTAACGAAGAACGAAACCCGGGCACTGTAATAAAAAACATTAAAAGTTTTACAGCCATTAGAATTATTGATGAAATAATAAACAATAGTCGGGAGAGTCGAAAGCAATGGCTGCTCGATGTATTTGAAATACACGGCAAAAAGAATAAATCAAATTTTAGATTTCAGTTCTGGCAAACAGAAAATCATCCGATCATCATTGATGATGCACTTAAAATGAAGCAACGAATAGATTATATTCATGACAATCCGGTTAAAGCGGGATTTGTATCATCACCGGAAGAATGGGTATATGGAAGTGGGGTAGACTATTATACATCAAATCGGAAAGGGTTACTTAGAATAGATAGGCTGTAGTGACAAGTAAGCACAGGTCGGGAGACCTGCGCTAGTTAAGAAAGGCACGAGTAAGCACAGGTCAGGAGACCTGCGCTAGTAAGTAATCATTTATGTTTATTATATCTGCAAATATCTTCTAGTCCGCATTCGCCGCATTTCGGATTTCGGGCTGTGCAGGTATAACGGCCATGTAATATCAGCCAGTGATGCGCTTTGTGAATCAGTTCCTCAGGAATATGCTTGATTAAAGCTTTCTCCACTGCTAGCGGCGTATTAGCAGTTAAAGGAACTAAGCCGATACGCCTGCTCACCCTAAACACATGGGTATCTACCGCCATATTGGGCTGCGCATCAATCACAGAAGTGATTACGTTGGCTGTCTTTCTTCCCACGCCCGGAAGCTTCACCAGCTCCTCTACTTGCAATGGCACTTCTCCTTTATAATCACTGATCAGTTGCTGCGCCATCCCGATCAGATGTTTGGTTTTATTATTGGGATAGGAAATACTTTTAATGAGCACAAACAATTCCTCAAAGCCGGCCTTACTCATCGATAATGCATCCGGAAACTGACGAAAAATACGGGGCGTTGTTTCGTTCACCCGCTTATCGGTACACTGTGCAGAAAGAATCACCGCCACCAGCAACTGAAAAGGATTGTCGTAAAGCAGTTCTGTTTCTGCATTGGGTTGGGTGCCGGAAAAGTAATCAATCACTTTTTGAAATAATTCTTTTCTTTTTATAGCCATGAAAGTTTCTCTTTAAAGATCATACACCTTTGTATCACCGGTCAAAGTTAACCGAATGTCTTATCTCCCCAAATGGAATAATTTAATTACATTCGGGTATACTCAATGATGTGACGGCGCTTGTATTTTGAATAAATTTTCTCTTCAATGAAAACCAGTATAAAGAAAGGAATCAAAATCATCGGTATTGTATTTGGTTGTCTCCTACTTTTGATGGTTGGGGCAACTTATCTCTTGTCTAAGTCATTCAACGAAAAAATAAAGCTATACGCGAATCAGCACCTGAAATCTGAAATGAACTTCTCTGATTCAAAACTCTCCTTCTTCAATCATTTTCCAACCCTTACCCTCACACTATACAATTTTAGCCTGAAAGGTGCGCCTCCCTTTCAAACAGACACACTGGTAGCGACAAAAGAAATTGCATTGGGCGTGGATCTGCTCTCCATTTTTAAGGGTGACATGAATGTCAATAAGGTCTATTTTAGTGATGGTATCATAAATATTAAAATATCTGAAAAGGGTGAAGAGAATTATGATATCTATGTTTCAGCAAACCCCTCAGATAAAAAGAAAACCGAGTCAGAAAAAGAAACCAAACTAAAAATTGAAAAGGTATTAATCGAAAACACCACCCTGGTTTATGATGATCAATCCTTCCCAATGATGTTTAAAGCTGTAGGTTTTAATTACACCGGCAAAGGAGATTTGAGTAAATCTATTTTTGACCTAACCTCAGAGGCAGATATCGAGTCTTTTGATTTCAACTATGATAATCAGTACTATTTTGAATCTAAAAAAATTCATGGAGATCTCGTCACGCAAATCAATACCAACTCACTGACGTTAATGTTTAAAAGAAATGATTTAAAGATTAATGATCTGCCCGTAGATTTTACAGGTATGTTTGAATTTCTAGAGAATGGATATAATATGGATTTTAATATTCAATCAAAATCTACAGCATTAAAAAATATCATCACTGCATTGCCTAAGGATTATATTCAATGGATGAATGAAACAGATTTGAAAGGAATTGCAAATATTGGAATGCGGCTTTCGGGGAAGTATATCGGAGATACCGAAATCAAACCCGATCTGTCTCTGAAGATGGATATACGCGATGGATATATTGCGCATAACAGTGCGCCGGAGCCACTCAAAAATCTTCATTTTGATTTCGAAACAACAATTCCCGGCCTGAATCCGGATAGCTTATCTGTCAATATTGATTCCATCTCCTTTACGATTGAAAAAGGATATTTTGGCGGAATGCTGCACATTAAAGGAATAGAAAATCCTCATATAGACACACGCATTCATTCGGCCATAGACCTCGCGAAACTGCAGCGTGCAACCGGACTGGAAGGCTTTGAAATGAGCGGAAATTATTCGCTGCATCTTCTGGCAAAAGGCGATTTCATTCAAAAACAAAATCCAAAATCTTCTGCACCCGACACAATTGTTACGAGCATCCCTTCCTTTGATCTGAAATCATCCATCTCCAACGGATTATTTAAAAATGCATCCACTCAGCAACCCGTCAGTAATATCTCTTTTGATATTAAAGCCACCTGCCCGGATCATGACTATAAGAATACCAACATTTCCGTAAAAAATCTGAATGCTACATATCTGAGCAACTACATCAAAGGATATCTCGATTACTATGGCGGCAGACAAATGAAAGTGGATGCAAATATCAAGGCGCTTCTGCGATTATCTTCCCTGGAAAAAATTTACCCTATAGACAGTCTGAATATGGAAGGCGATCTCCGTTTTGATGTGACCGCAAAAGGGAAAATGGATATTGACAAAAAAATATTTCCTGCTACAAATGCAATTATTAATCTGAAAAACTGATTAGTTCAAACAAAATATTATCCGCGGCCAATTGAAAAAATAAATATTGATGCGCTTGTAAAAACTAGTGACGGCTCCTTAAAAAATACTTCTCTTTTTGTCAGGCCACTTTCATTTTATTTTGAAGAACAACCCTTTGAACTAAAAGCATCGCTTAAAAATTTCGATAATCTTCAGTATGATATTTCTGCGAAAGGCGCAGCAGATCTCGGACATTTATCCAAAGTATTTGCAATGGAGGACCTGGATTACACAGGATATATTAAAGCTAATGTAGCCATGCGCGGAATCGAACGTGATGTCAAAGTCGGCAACTACAAAAAACTCTATAATACAGGCACACTTGAACTCAGAGATATAGAAGTAAATTCGAAATATTTCCCTCTGCCCTTTCATGTCAATGAAGGAAAATTTCATTTTAATCATGATACATTGTTGATTGATGCGATCACGATGAAATATGGCAAATCTGATTTAATGCTAAACGGACATATAGACAATATTCTAAATTATTATTTTGAAAATGATGCCATTAACGGTCAGTTTAATCTTAAAAGTAAACTGCTGGATCTGAATCAATTTATGTCAGCCTCCGAAACAAACACATCAAATAGTGCTGTAGGTACAGGTGCCAATAATTCAGCAGTTCCCACTGCTCCGGTAAATCCAGGCGTCATCATTGTTCCTTCAAATCTGAATATCGGCCTGCAGGCTGAAGTACAAAATGTAATTTTCAGCAATCTGACACTTACAGATGCCAAGGCAGACCTTTCAATAAACACGGGCATTCTTAAAATGAATCATGCAGGATTCACGCTCATTGATGCACCCGTTTCCATGGAGGCTACCTACTATAGCATCACACCGAAAAGAGCCTATTTCGATTATCATATTAATGCAAAGTCATTTGACATTAAACGAGCCTATAAAGAAATCAGCATATTCCGCGAAATGGTTACTTCTGCTGCTACAGCACAGGGAATTATTTCGCTCGACTACAGTCTGAAGGGAAAACTGAATGCAGGCATGAGTCCGATTTATCCGAGTCTGGAAGGAGAAGGTACTTTATCAATTCTGAAAGCTAAGATCAAAGGATTCAAATTGTTTAC
>JBKDRQ010000211.1:0-2897 GCA_046341135.1 Bacteroidota bacterium | reverse complement strand
TCATTATTCTTCTTCAATGCCTGCATACTTCCTTTGAAAGAGGATATAATCGTTGGAATCGTTTTAATCAAAGTGATGAAACCTCCTGCCGCTACAGCACCGGCACCAATCTGTCGTACAAAAGCTCTGTAAATCGCAGCTGAATAATCACTGAAAACGTGATTCACAGGATCCCATCCACCGGGACCGCCGGCTTTGTCTAAACCCGACAAATAACCGAGCTTCACCAGTTGTGCAGCAATGATATCCGGCGGAACCAATGTAGCGAGTAATGGAATAAACGCAAACCACGCAATCACACCTCCCGCAACTAATACGCCACTGATCTTGGGTCCAATGATATACCCTACACCCATATATTCAGGAGTTATTTCACCACTCACTTTAGCAGAAGGAAAAAATTTATTGACTTGCTTGGTCATGTAGTATGGTGTCTCCGCAATCACATGTGTTACCTTCTGCATAAATGCATACACAAATGAAAAGCCTAAACCTAAAAATGCAGTCTTTGCAAAATCCCCTCCTTTCTCACCGGCTTTCAATACACTGCCACAAGCAGTTCCTTCGGGATAAGGCAGCGTAGCATGTTCTTTAACGATGAGTGAACGACGCAACGGAATCATCATCAGTGTACCCAATATACCTCCGAATATGGCTAACGTAAGAATGGTGAAGTAATTGAAATAATCCGCACTGCTTGATTCACTCAAAAATAAAAATCCGGGCAACGTAAATACAACACCTGCTGCAATACTCTCTCCGGCACTGCCTGTAGTTTGAATGATATTATTTTCAAGAATGGTCGTCTTGAGAAATCTTCTTCCCAGCGTAATAGCAATAACTGCAATAGGAATGGAAGCGCTTACAGTAAGGCCGGCTTTTAATGCGAGGTACACAGTAGAAGCGCCGAAGATGATACCAAAAGCAGAACCCACTAATAATGATTTGACAGTAAGCTCTGGCACTTTCGCTTCATCCGCAATAAACGGACGGAAATTTGATTCAGACATAGCAATCGGTTTTGAAGAAGGAAGATAAGGATAAATTTATAATATCATCGTTAAGTCAAAAGGCAAAAGACAAAACCTAAAAGGTAAAAGGAGTTGTCATGTTATCAGTCTCGCCCCGAAGGCTTTCGGGGCGAGACGTTGTCGAGGTGTCGTGAATACAGACAACCTGATAACCAAGACAACTTGACAACTGTTTTCAGCCCGTGCTTTCTTCCTTGAATTAACCCTCAACCTCCAACCCCATCAACTCACCCCTCTCATCATCTTCTTGAGCAGCGGTGAAATTAATAACATCACCAAACCACCCGATACAGAAGTAATGATCAGGAAGAGGAAGAGATTCATCTCAAACTTATGTAAAATACTTTCCAGTATCCCAGCCATGTAGTTGGCTAAAGCAATGCTCGTAAACCATAAGCCCATCATCAATGAAACAATCTTGGGTGGAGATAATTTAGTAATCATACTCAAGCCGATGGGAGACAGGAATAATTCACCGACCGTATGTAGGAGATATACTCCAACCAGCCAGAGAGAACTTACCAGTCCGCTTTTCGCTTGCTCATCGGCAACATACATCACCACAAATCCCAATCCCAATAAGATCAAACCCAATCCGAATTTGACTGGGATATTCGGATTCTTCCCCTTTTTATTCAAATAAATCCATAAGGTTGAAAATAGCGGAGCCAAAGCAAAGATGGCAAAGGCATTGATGCTCTGAAACCAGGTGGTTGGAATTTCAAAAGAACCAATCATGCGATCGGTTTTTTCTTCCGCAAACAAATTGAAGGTTCCTCCGCCTTGCTCAAAGCCGGCCCAGAAGAAAATATTAAAAAAGGCCAGTATCAAAATCACGCCTACGCGGCTCCATTGATCTCCTCCCTTTGTATTGGCTCCAATGATAATCAGCACTGCAAGTCCGCCTATGAGGAAAATAATATTTGTAACCAAATCATAGGTAGCATCTGACATACTGCTGAAAAGCGAAATCAATCCGTAAACCAAACCGAATGTAGCTGCAACCCAGATAATGACTTTGATAAAATCACCTATCATTAATTTATTCCCTTCTTTACCGGGCGCCATACCCACGCCAGCCAGTTTGCTTTGCGTAACAATCAAAATCACAATACCTAAAATCATCCCAACTCCTGATGCAGAAAAACCATATTGCCAGCCATACAATTCTCCGAGTGAACCGGCAATTAATGGGGCTAGAAACGCACCGAGATTAATCCCCATATAAAAAATGGTGAAGCCGCTGTCTCTTCTGATATCATTTTGCTGATACAATCCACCCACCATGGTTGAAATATTGGGTTTGAAAAACCCATTCCCTGCTATCAGCAAACCTAAACCCAGATTCAACAACCATTCTCTGCCATCAGTCACTGAAGTAGCTCCGGCTACTCCCACACTCATTGCCAAAACAAAATTTCCTATCGCCATTAATAAGCCTCCAATCAAAACAGAAATTCTTTGTCCGAGTAATTTATCAGCAAGAATACCCCCGGCAATCGGAGTCAGATAAACCAATCCGGTAAATATGGCATAAATCTCCAGCGCACTGGCACGCTCCATTCCAAATCCGCCTTTTATAGCAGTTGAAGTAAGATATAAAACCAATAAAGCACGCATTCCGTAATAGCTGAATCTTTCCCACATTTCAGTAAAGAAAAGCGCATATAATCCCTGCGGATGGCGGGTAGAGGAAGCATCGTTCATGTTGAATCGTTTTAGTCAGTAATAGTGTCGAAAATAGGAAATAAAAATAAGTTTGTTGACGAAGATTTAATTTCGCTGCCGAATTCATTAAAGTCTTCTTCTATGAACGTTTTACTATTGGGTTCCGGTGGTCGCGAACATGCGCTCGCTTGGAAAATC
>JBKDRQ010000210.1:0-5172 GCA_046341135.1 Bacteroidota bacterium | reverse complement strand
GACTTTATAATGCGTGATGGCTTCTTTGCCATATTCTCCGAGAGGATAAGTGTCCATTATTTTTCTGAAACGCTGATGCCGTCCTACGTGTGCATGGATGGTTCCCTGATCTTGCGGAAGATCACCCCATACCAATGCTATATATTTTCTTTCAATCGTGTGATCGAAGAATTGCTTGGCCAGATGAAAGCTCGCCTCCTGAGTTTTAGCAAGCACCACCAGTCCGCTGGTATTTTTGTCAATGCGGTGTACCATCCCGAAGCGGGGGAGTTGTTTTTCCGTTAGTTCAGGTTGCTGTTGTTTTAAATGCCATACTACTCCGTTAACCAAAGTGCCGTTGGGATTCCCGCAACCCGGATGCATTACCAGTCCGGCAGGTTTGTTAATGATGATTACATCATTGTCTTCATACATAATATTCAGCGGCAGTTGCTGTGCTATAATTTCTCTGTCCTCGGGAGAAGTATCGGAAAAGATGACAATATCGTCTCCTGGCTTTACTTTATAGTTGGCTTTTACCAACTGATTATTCACTAATGCAAAGCCTTCTTCTATGGCGCGTTGAATTTTATTGCGGGTAGCACCTTCTATTTTACTCATCAGGTACTTGTCTACGCGTACCGGTTCCTGACCTTTAGTCACGACAAAGCGATTTCGTTCATATAGTTCCTCAGCACCATCGCCGTTATCCAGTTCGAGTTCCTGCTCTTCGTCTTGTACGATATTCATGGACTACAAAGTTACAATTCCCTTGTAAAACTTACCTTTGTTTTTCTATGCAGAATCTGGTGTATTTTGATGATTTAGGTGTATCTCCTTACCGGGAAGTGTGGGATTATCAGGAGAAATTAATGCAGGAAAATCTGGCGGTTAAAGCGCAAATCAGACAAATGGAAAAGGAGGGGTTCGGGGAGGTAAACTTGCATACCAAAAATCATCTTTTATTTGTAGAGCATCCGCCTGTGTATACCTTAGGTAAAAGCGGAGATCCTTCGCATGTACTGATCAGTGAGCAGGAGAGAAAGGAAAAAGGAATTGAATATTATGCTACCAACAGGGGAGGAGATATTACTTTTCATGGACCTGAACAGCTGGTAGGTTATCCCATACTGGATCTCGAACAATTTGAAACGGATATTGCAAAATATTTACGCAGGCTTGAGGAAGTGATCATACTTACTATAGGAGATTATGGATTGAAGGGAGAACGCAGCAGCGGGGAGACCGGTGTATGGCTGGATCCGGATATAAAGGGGAAGGAAAGAAAAATTTGTGCGATGGGGGTAAGATGTAGTCGCTGGATCACCATGCATGGTTTTGCCTTGAATGTAAATACCGATCTGAATTATTTCAATCATATTGTTCCCTGTGGCATACAGAACAAACAGGTAACCTCTATACAGCATGAATTACAACATCCTGTGCCCATGCAGGAGGTGAAGGAGAAGGTGAAATATTATTTTGAGCAGGTGTTTGGGGTGAGGTTGTTGGTTAATGGATGATCCCTCCTACTGCTGCTGCATCTGCTGATCAATGCCCGGAATAAAAATGACTTCTTCCTCCGGTAGCTCATTGAGTATATTTATTTCCATGCCCACATCATTCATTTCTTCAAATATATGCCCGTCTTCATAACCTACAGAAACATAAACGCTGAGTTGCTGTTTCGCGGCGCCTTTGAAGGTTCCTTTTGCCGGAGAACAATCGTAAAAATTTCTTCCTGTTGATAGCTTCACGTGATTATCTTTCACCCACACATTATTGGTGGGATCAATGCCTGCCCACCCATAACCGGGTATCCATGCTTCCACCCACGCATGTGTAGCGCCTTCACCTCGCATGCCGTTTTTATTGGGACAAATGTATCCGCTTACATATTTACAGGGAATATTTAATGTGCGAAGAATTTGTAACAATACATGCGCGAAATCCTGACAAACGCCACTCTTATGTTCAAGGATTTCATCTACGGTAGTTTCGTAATCGGTGATGCCCTTGATATATTGAAAATTGTCAAAGATATATCGGTTGCAAGCCTGTATTAATTCAATGTAATGGAGATCTTGTTTTTGGATGGATTCTGCTATCTCAAAGATTTCAATTTGTCTGGCAATCTGTTCGGGTAGAGATAGTTCAGTTAGCAGCAGATCATTGCCGGGGACAGGTAATCTTTTTGCGCTTATTAAGGAAGTGTCGGGTATATTTTGTTCAATTGTTCGCACCAACAGCTTGCTTTCTATGGTCAGCGATTTATGGGGTTCTGTAATGGTAAAGATACCCGTTCGGTTTCCCCAGTAATCCTGAAATACATGCAAGTCCGGGTTGTGACTGATGCTTAAATCATGCTGGAGTATTTCCTGCGTCGGACATATCAGCGGATGAATTTTTATCTGATTGAGACTCTCCTTTACAGGATGACTATACTCGTATTTTGTAATGTGATGAATGCTGAAGATTGCCATGATAAAACGCCGCAAAATTAGGTGTACGAAAAGAATAATTGACCTAAACGATGGGTAAACTGATAAAGATTTTTTTGGATCATGTCCATAAAGTTTTTTAATCCATGCTGTTCAATGTATTGTATATCGGCAAATTGTATCTGACTATTAAAACGACTGAACTCAAGATAGAGCTGCTGTACGGATGAGGAAGCATATGCATCTGTTTGTACTACATCTTTTAAATATCGCTCCATACGGTTGAGTGCATATTTGATGGAGCGTGGAAAATTTTTATCAAGAATGGTCTGATCTACAATGTTATAATTCGTGTTGGCACTTCGATATGTTTTAAGATGATGTTCGTATCCCGAAAGATTTAAAAGCAAATGTCGCCAGTAAAAAATATCTCTTTCCTGATTCAGATCATAATCAATTTTTTCAAACTCTTTCATCGTCAGCTGAACAGTAAGCAGACATCTTTCAGTAAAACGACCAAGATTCATAAAGCTCCATCCCATGCCTCTGGGCATGGTGGTATCACTGATGCCTACATAAAGAATTGAGCGGCTGAGCAGATCATCCATTAATGGTACTACATCTATACTCTTTAACTCCTGCTCAAACATCGGTTCCTGCATGCGATGATATAAGCGATTCACATGTTCCCATACTTCTTTTGTGATATTATCCTGGATGCCTCTTGCATTCTCTCTGGCTTTGCCAATGATTTGCTTGATTGAATTGACATTTTGAGGGTCATACACTAAATATCGAAGCGCCTCCTGTGTGTTGGCGGAAATAGTTTGCATTTTATCTTCCGGAAGTTGCGTGAATAATTCAAGCAAAGGCTGCCAGAAATAATGATTGCTTTCGTCTTTATCGAAGGAAAGAATATAATGCGTATGAATCGTACGCAGCATTCCCTCGCTTCGTTCCATATATCGGTTCAACCAAAAAAGTGCATCTGCAATTCTACTGAGCATAATTTTATTCTTACATGATTGTATTGCTATTCATCAATTATCCAGGTGTCTTTACTGCCACCTCCCTGCGATGAATTCACCACGAGCGATCCTTCTCTCAATGCCACACGCGTTAGTCCGCCCGGAACGATTTGTATGCCACCCGGTCCGTAGAGTGCATAAGGTCGCAGATCCACATGTCGCGGGACAAATTTTTCATTGATCAGACAGGGAACTGTTGAAAGATTAATACGCGGTTGAGCAATAAAGTCTCTCGGATTTTTCTCAATCTCCACTTTGAAATTTTCTATCTCCTGTTCACTTGCCTTATTCCCCATCAGCATACCGTAACCGCCGGACTGACTGGTGCGTTTGATGACCATATTTTCAATGTGGCGATACACGTGCATTCTTTCTTCTTCGTTACCTAATTGATAAGTCGGCACATTTGGAAGAATCGGTTCTTCATTCAGATAGTAACGTATCATAGAAGGTACATAAGCGTAAACCGCTTTGTCATCAGCCACGCCATTACCTACAGCATTGATCAAGGCAACATTTCCCTTTCGGTATGCACTCATCATACACGGAATGCCCAATACGCTATCGGGACGAAATACCAATGGATCAATGAATTCATCATCTATGCGGCGATAAATCACATCCACCTGTTGCGGCCCCCGGGTAGTTTTCATAAATACTTTATGATTGTCTATGTACAGATCTCTGCCTTCTACCAGCGGTATACCCATCGATCTTGCCAGGAAGGTATGTTCATAATATGCAGAGTTGTAGATGCCCGGCGTGAGTAGTACTACAGTCGGATTAGAAATGGGGCGGGGAGATAGAGACAATAAAATATTATGCAACAGCAGAGGATAGTTGTTGACCATCCTCACTTTGTTGCGTGTTAGTATATCGGGGAAAAGTCGCTTCGTCACTTCTCTGTTTTCGAGCATATAGGATACGCCGGATGGTGTACGCAGATTGTCTTCCAGTACATAGAATTGTCCCTGATCTCCCCGGATTAAATCGATGCCGGATATATGTACGTAAATGGAGTGGGGGACTTTAATGTCTTTCACCTCACGGTTGTAGCCGGTACAGGTGGCAATCAATTCGGCAGGGATGATGCCATCGCGAATTATATGCTGTTCGTGGTAGATATCGTTTAAAAAAAGATTGAGCGCTTTTAGGCGTTGTTTAATTCCTTCTTCCACGGATTTCCATTCTTTACCTGTAATGATGCGCGGGAGGATATCGAAGGGGAAGATCCGCTCGATGCCTTTATTGTCGGAGTAAACGGTAAATGTGATCCCTTGGTTGATGAATAGTTTATTGGCCAAGGCTTCTTTATCATGCAGATCGGAAACTTGAAGATGGGAGAGCGCTTCCAGCAAGGCAGCATAGGGTTGCCGAATTCCTTCGGGTCCATGCATTTCATCCCAAAAGCCGGATGTGCTACAATATTGTTCAATTAATGCTGAAGTATGCATTAAAATTATATGTAATTTAAATTTATTTTTCTAATGCATACAATTTAAGATTTTAATACTAATAAAAATTAAAAATTTTATAATTTATATTGATTTATTTATAAGTGATAAACAAACTTTTATATATAATAATATTTAATGTGTTTTAATATTGATGTAATATTTTCAGGTTTTATCAAACAAAATGGTCCTATAAAATTTATAAGACCATTTCATTTTTAAGTATTTATTCTTTGCTTACTCCCTGATTAGCTTTCCACTCATTTTCTC
>JBKDRQ010000209.1:0-4021 GCA_046341135.1 Bacteroidota bacterium | reverse complement strand
AGTATAATTTTAAAGTCAAAAGTCAAAAGTGAAAACTTAAAAGTGGTTATAGTTGTTCAATTTTAACTTTTAACTTTTCAGTTTTAAGTTACTCGCTCATCATCTCACTGATCACCCGAATAATATCTTCCGCATTGGGCTTGCTGAAGTAATCACCATCGCTGCCGTATGCCGGACGATGATCGGTGGCGGTAATGGTGCGGGGGGCAACATCCAAATAACGATATCCGCCCTGTTCTTCCATCACTTTATTGAACATGAAGGCCGCAGCTCCACCGGGTACGTCTTCATCTACAAAAACAATACGATTGGTTTTTTTGAGTGATTCAAGAATGATATGATTACGATCGAAGGGGAGAAGGGTTTGTACATCAATAACTTCACAACTAATACCCAGCAATTCCAAATGCTGCACAGCATCGTCAATGATACGTAAAGTAGAACCATAAGAAACAATCGTAATATCATTGCCCTGTCTGATTACTTCAGGAATACCGAATGGTACCGTGAATTCACTTAGGTTGGTGGGAAGATTTTCTTTTAGTCGATAGCCGTTTAGACACTCAATCACCAATCCGGGCTCATTGCTTTGTAACAGCGTATTGTACATACCGGCGGCCTGCACCATATTGCGCGGCACGCAAATATGAATACCCCGAAGACTATTGATGATCATACCTAAGGGTGAACCGCTATGCCAGATACCTTCCAGACGATGTCCGCGTGTACGGATAATCATAGGGGCCGCCTGACGACCACCGGTTCGGTAATGTAAGGTAGCCAGATCATCAGAAAGCGGTTGTAATCCGTAAAGCAAATAATCCAGGTACTGAATTTCCGCAATCGGACGGAGTCCTCTGAGTGCCAGACCAATTCCCTGCCCCATGATGGTTAACTCACGGATGCCGGTATCAAAAATGCGGTGCGCGCCATGTTTTGCCTGCAATCCGGCAAATCCCTGATTCACATCACCAATATATCCCAGATCTTCACCGAAAGCGAGCACATCATTCCGGCGGGTAAACAGTTGATCGAAATAACGATTGAGAATTTCATAACCGTTCATCACCTGCGGTGTATCCTCATACGTTGCTTTTACTTCGGCAACAGATAAGGAGCTTCCCGCAATATGTTCCACCTGCTGACTGGAATGGAAGGCGATATTATTTTCAGCGGTTAATTCCTGATAGTATTGTTGTGCCGATGCTTTTGCAGAACCGGGCTGGGCCAGTGATATGCCTTTGTATAAGGCGCGCATAACGTCTCTTCTGCTGGGCTCCCGATTGGTGCTGAGCTCGTGCGCATAGCCGGAGATGAGGTTTTCAGCACCTTGTATGGGCGTTAAACTGATTAATAATGATACTACCCGGCTCACCTGTCGGGAGATGGGTTCCAGGAAATTTTCCCATGCCTGTTGTTTTTCTTTACGCACCTGTTCTTTTGCTTCTACTTCAATCTGATTCAGATCCTCTTCATTAGCAAGTGCGTTTTCTATTAACCACTCCTTCATTTTTTTAATACAATCCCATTCTCTTTCCCATTGGAGTCTTTCGGGTGTTTTATAACGCTCATGGCTACCCGAAGTAGAGTGTCCTTGCGGTTGGGTAACTTCTTCTACATGAAAGAGGGCAGGTGTATGCGTAATACGAATTTTTTCGATAGCGGTTTCCAGCACTTCGCACATGCCGGCATAGTCCCATGCTTTCAGCCGATAAATATCCAGACCATTGGCGTCGCCTTCTTTTTTCTGGAATCCTTTCAATGCTTCAGAAATGGATTCCTTAGTCGTCTGATATTTTTTAGGAACCGATATGCCATAACCATCATCCCACACGAAGATGGCCATGGGGATTTGTTGCACAGCAGCGGCATTGACAGATTCCCAGAAGGGGCCTTCGCTGGTAGAGGCATCACCAATAGTAACGAAGCATACTTCACTGCCATTATTGGTTAAGTGCTGAAAGGATTCAGGTTTATCGAGATTGCGAAAAACAGTTGAAGCAAGTGCAAGACCAACCGCCTTTGGCATTTGCGCAGCTGTAGGAGCGAGGCTGGCGGAGAGATTTTTTCTGTTGATCAAATCAACGGTCTTTCCTGTTTCATCTACAAATTGCGTAGCGAAATGGGAATTCATCTGACGTCCGCTGCTATTGGGTTCATTGTTGGGATCTGGATCCGCGTATAATTGTGCAAAAAATTCCTGCACGGTAGTTGTACCCGTTGCGAAAGCAAAAGTCTGATCGCGGTAATATCCGGAATAAAAATCACCCGGCCGGAAGAACTTAGCCATAGCCAGCTGAGGTACTTCCTTGCCATCACCGAAAATTCCGAATTTGGCTTTCCCGGTAAGCACTTCTTTTCTTCCTAAGAGACTGGTTTCTCTGCTGATGCAGGCCAGACGATAATCTTTGAGCACTTCCTGACGGAAATTTTCAAATGATAACTGTGCGTTTTGGATGGTTTCTTGTACGTGCGGTTCCATGCGGCAAAAATAGCATTTTTCGAATGCTTAAGCTAACCTTTGGTAGTTTTTGTGTAAAATGTTGATAATGATTGAATTTGAATAAGCTGAATAGCTTGTATGTTAATACTTCGTTGAAATATGGATTTCTTTAGGGAAATCATTTTGTAATAAATGCCTTTTTACTAACTTCGAATTAATATTCAATTTTATGAGGTACCTTTTCATGGCTTTATTAGTGTTATTTGCCTTACCAGCCGTTCACGCACAAAAGAAGAACAAGAAAAAAACAGAGGAAACGAATGCGTCTTTGCCACCAGTAACGGTTCAGTTGAGATTTTCTGAGACGAATTATGATTTTGGAAAAATCCCCCAGGGCAGACCTGTATATCATGTATTCAGTATTGAAAATACGGGTCTGGATACTTTGAAAGTAGAAAATGTTCAGACTTCCTGTGGTTGTACGACTCCTGAGTACAGCAAAGACCCTGTTCTAAAGGGTGGCAAGCTTGATTTAAAAGTAGGGTATAATGCAGCCTCTGAAGGAAATTTTGAGAAGTCCATCACGGTAACCTACAATGGAGGACAAACAAAACAATTATTTATCAAAGGTCTAGTTTGGAAGACTCCTGATCAGTCAGTACCTTCCAACCCGGCTTTAAAGACTTTTTATTAAAAAACAATAAAAAATACACGTATGAAACAAGTGTTTATTCTTTTCGTAGCGATGATGGTTGGTAACGGATTGTTTGCTCAAACGAAAAAAGCTGATGAATTGGCTAAATTCTCAAGCGAAACGGTTGATTTAGGAACGGTAAAAAAAGGTAATCCCGTAACAGCTACATTTACTTTAACCAATATTAGCAAAGAAGATCTGGTTATTGAGAATGTAACACCCGGTTGTGGTTGTACAAAGTCTGATTATACAAAGGAGCCCATCAAACCCGGAAAAACAGGAACCATTACCGCTACTTACAATGCAGCCAATGTAGGAAAATTCAGCAAGAGCGTGTATGTGAAGTTCATGGGTGTTGAAGAGCAGAAATCCATTTCTATTGTTGGGGATGTGACAGAATAACGTATATGTCATTATGAACATACTGCCCCCGCTCGAAGAGCGGGGGTTTTTATTTCCTGAATGCCCATCTGATCATTTCTTTCCAACCCGCGCGTTTGCCATACATCAAAATACCGGTACGATAAATTTTTGCACTCAGCCAGGTGGTGAATAAAAATCCGCCAATCAGTAACAACATGGATAATCCGATCTGCCAGTAGGCAACCGGATCAGGAATGCCGGAGGGAATTCTGGCCATCATCACAATGGGAGAGGTGAAAGGAATAATACTGCCCCAGAATGCCATGGTACCTCCCGGCTGTTCAATCGCATTCGTCATCATGACAAATCCAAAAATGATCGGCATGGTAATAGGTAACATTAATGATTGTGCTTCCTGTGGATCTTCATTCACTACGCTTCCGATGGCCGCAAATAAAGATGCATAAAATAAATAACCTCCTATGAAATAAAAAAGAAAACATCCAATAATCCATCCCCAG
>JBKDRQ010000208.1:0-3188 GCA_046341135.1 Bacteroidota bacterium | reverse complement strand
TAATTTCAGTTAGTCCACCTGCATTGCTTGATAATACAGGTACACCTGCGGCCATTGCTTCCAGTGCAGAAAGTCCAAAACTTTCATATTCGGAGGGCAACAGAAACAAGTCTGATATCGCAAGGATTTCTTCTATTTCATGTTGCTTGCCAAGAAAACGAACATCATCACAAAGGTTGAGTTTTCTGCAAAGTTCTTCCGCTTCGGGTCTGTCCGGCCCATCACCTACCATCAGTAATTTGGAAGGCGTCTTTTTGTGTATCAGGTGAAAAATATCAACTACATCTTTTATTCTCTTTACTTTTCTGAAGTTTGATGCATGGGTGATAATTTTTTCACCATTGGGGGCAATAACTTTTCGGAAGGCTTCCAGTGGTTTCTTGCTGAATCTTTTTACATCCACAAAATTATAAATGACCTGAATCTGTTTTTCAATCTTGAAATTATGATAGGTTTCTTTTTGCAGGTTATGAGATACGGCTGTAATGGCATCGCTTTCATTGATGGAAAAGGTTACTACCGGCTCAAAAGTTTTATCTTTCCCGACCAGCGTAATGTCGGTTCCGTGAAGCGTGGTGATAACAGGAATATCTATGCCCTTCTTTTTTAATATTTGCTTCGCCATATAGGCGGCCGAGGCATGTGGAATGGCATAATGCACATGCAGCAGATCAAGGCGGTTATTTAATACTACATCCACCATGGTACTTGCCAAAGTAGTTTCGTAAGGGGGATAATCAAATAAAGGGTAGTGCGGTATGCGAACCTCGTGATAAAAAATATTGGTATAAAAACCACTCAGCCGAACCGGTTGCTGATAAGTAATAAAATGCACCATATGGCCTTTCTCCGCCAATGCTTTCCCTAGTTCAGTAGCCATTACGCCACTTCCTCCGAAAGTAGGGTAACAAACAATTCCGATATTCATAAGATGATAGATTCTTTACATGAAGATACAACATCTAAATATGTCCACCCCAAACTGCCCCACCGATACTTTCCCTGTTTGCCCCGGTAACGCTACGCAGAACAGTGGGTTCTTCTCTCCAGCGGAGCACCCCCAGCAATGCCATGATGAGCGCTTCTTTATACTCAATAATTTCAGACGCTGCTAAATGAATCTGTATTTCGGGAAGATGATGTTGTATTCGTGTGATCAGATAATCATTATAAGCCCCTCCGCCGGTTACCATCATTTGAAGCGATTCGGAATTATTTTTTATAATACGCTTACAGGACTTACTGATCTGCATAGCAATATGTTCCGTGTAGGTGCAAAGCAAATCATCATTGGATATAGATTGCTGCAATATTAAAGGCATGATGATGTTCTTGCCAAACTGATTGGAGAGAGACTTGGGATAAGGCTGCTCATAATAATTCAGCTGGTTTAATTGCATCAATAAATGCGGATCAATATTTCCGCGGGAAGCCATGCGTCCCTTGTCGTCAAAATCTGCACCGGCTCTTGCTGCCAAACTATTGAGGATGCTGTTGGCAGGGCAAACATCAAACCCAACAGTCTCTTCTTGATGAACTGAAATATTGGCAATACCTCCGATGTTGAGAAATAAAGAAAAGTCAGGGAAAAGTTTTTTTTCACCCAACGGTACCAGCGGCGCGCCTTGTCCACCAAAGGCAAGGTCCATGGTGCGCAGATCGGAGATAACCGGTATGCCGGTAATGGCTGCTATGGCCGCTCCTTCACCCAGTTGATGGGTCATTCCTTTGTCGGGATTATGAAAAACGGTATGTCCATGAGAGGCGATCATTTGCACTTTGTAATCGAGTGCATTTTTTTCTATGAATTGCTGAATAACGCTGCCAATATATTTACCGTAGTCAATATGCAGCTGCAGATATTCGACTGCACTCAGTGCGGAAGCTTTACTCAGCTTTTGCTTCCATTCATCTGTGTAGGGTATGCAGGCCGTACATTGTATTTCATATTGCCATTGTTGTCCTTTGGTGTCGAAAATAACATATGCCAGATCAATTCCGTCGAGCGAGCTGCCGCTCATCATACCTATTGCTTTGTACGTCATATAATTTTAGTCACCCCGTCTCCTGATAAAAAACATGGCAGGAGCAGCGGTTTGGTTTAGATTTGTGTAGATAAGTCAAAAGTTAAAAGTCAAAACTCAAAAGTACTTTTAACTTTTAAGTTTAAAGTTTTAAGTTCAAAATTAATTTTCCATGGTCATCAATTTAAGTGAACAACATTCATTGGTAAGCAACTGGATGAGCGAAGTCAGAGATGTGCACATTCAGGCAGACAGATTAAGATTCAGGAGAAATCTGGAAAGACTGGGAGAAGTAGCTGCATATGAAATCAGTAAGTCGATGGAATGGAAAGAGAAAGAAGTCAGTACCCCAATGGGTACGTCGGTTGTGAAGGTGCTGGCACAACAGCCGGTGTTGGGAACCATCTTGCGTGCAGGCATACCGCTGCATCAGGGGCTGCTCAATTATTTTGATCAGGCCGACAATGCTTTTATTGCTGCTTACAGAAAACATCACCGCGACGGCAGTTTTGAAATCAGTCTGGACTATGTGAGTTGTCCCAATCTGGAGAATCGTGTTTTGATTTTGGCAGATCCTATGTTAGCAACCGGAAGCTCTTTGGTGAAAACAATTCAGCATCTCAGAGAGGAAGGTGCTCCGTCTGAAATACATGTTGTGTGTGCCATAGCCTGCAGTGTGGGCATCGAGTATGTGCATCGCAATGAGCCTCAGGTAAAAATATGGTGCGGTGCTATTGATGAAGAGCTTACCGCCAAAAGTTATATTGTGCCTGGACTCGGAGATGCAGGCGATCTGGCTTACGGAGAAAAGACGCAACACTAATCAAAATTCTTCAAGCCCTAATTCCTCAGTTATTTAGTTTTGCATTTTTAAAGTAAGCAAGATGATGCAAGATGTCCGGCAGATTAGCATTGAAAATTATAGATATGAGCTGCCTGAAAACCGAATTGCGCTTTATCCGTTGGAGCAGCGCGATCAAAGTAAACTGCTCGTATACAGGGACGGGCTCATCACTTCAGCCATTTATCATTCACTTCCTTCTTTTCTCGATAGTCAAAGCCTCTTGGTGATGAATAACACCAAAGTAGTGCAGGCACGTTTATTATTTGTGAAAGAAAGCGGTGGGGTGATAGAAGTGTTTTGTCTGGAGCCGGCAGGCAAAC
>JBKDRQ010000207.1:0-2590 GCA_046341135.1 Bacteroidota bacterium | reverse complement strand
TCTATCCGGACTTATAGGCTCTTTGATATTAGGTGTTTATTTCAGCTGGTATGCAGCGGGGTTGTCGGTGTTGAGTTTATTTATTTATGGATTCATTTACACTCCGATGAAAAAAGTCAACTCAACAGCCGTGTTGATTGGTGCGATTCCCGGTGCATTGCCTTGTTTGATTGGCTGGTCTGCTGCTTATCATTGTGATGGTTTTAGCTGGACGGGTGGATGGGTTTTGTTTGCAATTCAGTTGCTCTGGCAGTTTCCCCATTTCTGGGCGATTGCCTGGGTGGCACATGGTGATTACAGTAAGGCAGGCTTTAAGCTTTTGCCTTCTCAACAAGGACCTACCAAGTTCACGGCTTTACAAACGGTGATCTATTCTTTACTGATGGTACCGGTTGGATTTTTGCCGTATTTATTGGGAATGAGTGGTGAAATAAGCATGTGGATTTTGCTGGCAGCTAATATTTTCATGATTGTACAATGTATCCGATTGTACGTATCGATGGATGTAAAGAAAGCCAGATATGTTATGTTTAGTAGTTATTTGTATTTGCCCGTGGTGCTTTTGGCTATGCTGGCAGATAAGGTAGATAAATTATAAATCAAGAGATGGAGCAGGTTATGGCGCAAAAAAATCAGAAAATGCATCCGCATAAGTTTACCCTTTGGGTGGCAATGGGGAGTATTTCTATGATGTTTGCAGGATTTACCAGCGCCTATATTGTAAAAAGCAATATGGCGGGATGGGAGCCGGTGAAGATGCCTTCCATTTTTTATTTATCAACTTTTCTGATTCTTGCCAGCAGCGGAACGATCTATCTAGCCAAGAAAAAGTTTCAGGAAAGGGAGATGTCCAAATATCGGTTGCTCGTTACCGTTACTGATGCACTCGGATTGCTGTTTACGATCACGCAGTATCTGGGATTTACAGAATTATGGGCGCAAAAAGTAACTTTTAGCGAGAGTGTGGCTGGTTCTTTCTTTTATATTATCAGCGGGGTGCATGGTTTGCATGTTCTGGGTGGTGTGGTTGCTTTGCTGGTTATTTTTTTAAGAGCATTTAGTGCAACTACAAGATATTATAGCTCCACTCCTATCGAAGTGGTTTCTATATACTGGCATTTTGTGGATGTGTTGTGGTTGTATTTATTTGTATTTTTTATATTGGTATCATAATTTTTTATAATAACAGACATTAAATTCATTTTTCAATGGCACAAGCAGTACCTGCAAATACAAAATGGTGGAATGGAGGGAAGAGTCCCTTCAATGTGGAGTATGGGAAGTTGATGATGTGGTATTTTTTGATGAGTGATGCCTTCACTTTCGGCGCTTTCCTGATTTCTTACGGAACGGTTCGTTTCTCCAGCAATTCCTGGCCCGATCCCAATGAAGTATTTAATTCATTTCCTTTCGCCGGACATGCCAATCTTCCGCTGGTGTTTGTGAGTTTGATGACATTCATCCTGATTGTTAGTTCTGTTACTATGGTGCTTGCAGTACATGAAGGACATCATGGCAATAAGAAAGGCGTTATCAAATGGATGATATGGACGATCCTTGGCGGTATTGCATTTTTGGGTTGTCAGGCCTGGGAGTGGACACACTTACATCATCAGGGTGCCTGGTGGGGTAGCAATCCTTTCCCTAATGCGGACGGGACAGTAGCGTCCAGCAATTTTTCTAATTTCTTCTTTACAATAACTGGATTTCACGGCTTCCACGTGTTGTCGGGTGTGGTAATAAATATCATTGTTACCCTGATGGCATGGAGAGGTGTATTTGAAAGAAGAGGCCATTATCTGATGATTGAAAAAATCGGATTGTACTGGCACTTTGTAGATTTAGTTTGGGTATTCGTGTTTTTATTCTTCTATTTAGTTTAACCCTTAATCAATTTATTAAATTCCAAATTCATAAAAATGGAACATCAAACATTTGGCGGTGAAGTAAGCATTCCACACGGAGCACCCACGGATGATTCGAAAAAAAGAATTGTCAAAACCACAGTCCTTCTTTCAGTAATTACGATTATTGAGTTGGCAATCGGTTACTTATTATATGCTACTGATTTCAGCGAGTTGGTGGATATGATGTTTAAAGGAGCGGTGATCATCCTTTCATTTGCGAAAGCGTTTTACATTGTTTCTATTTTCATGCATCTTGGTGATGAAATCAGAAATCTGATTATGACTATTGTTGTTCCACTGTTGTTGTTTGTATGGTTTATCATTGCCTTTTTATGGGATGGCAACTCCTGGAAAAATTTGAGAAATCAATATGCTCCGAAAACAGAAGTAAAGCATGAAAAGCATGCAGGAGCACACGAAGGAGAGCATCCGGGCGAGCACAATGCGCACTAAACAAAGTACTAGATAAACTTGTTAAATCTCGTCCCGGCAAAAACATCGGGACGATTTTATTATTAGTACGCACGGAGTGGGATTAAACTTAAAACTGAAAACTTAAAAGTTAAAACTTGTATTTTGTATTCACTTTTAAGTTTTAAGTTTAAACTTTTAACTTTAAAACATACGATGTCTAAAAAATCCTGGATCGCATTAATCTTTGTAGTCGGTATCCCCTTGTTCGC
>JBKDRQ010000206.1:0-3853 GCA_046341135.1 Bacteroidota bacterium | reverse complement strand
TATCTATGTGGTGATTGGAAATGTACATCAGCTTTGCAACAAGTGATGGAAGAAAATATGATTGTACTGAACAGAATTACCTGGCAAAGAGAGAAAGGGAGAGGTGCGCTGTCAAATTGGAAAAATGGCATGGAAGATATTTGGTTCGGAGTGAAAAATAAGAATGATTATTACTTCGATGTGGGGTCTGTAAAAATCAAAAGAAAGGTCATTGCACCTTACAAAGTTGATGGAAAACCCAAAGACTGGGAAGAAACCGAAGATGGCAACTTCAGACTAACTTATCCCTCCAACTTTTGGGATGATATAAGTATACCCTATTGGTCAATGCCCGAAAACACTGACCACCCCACCCAGAAACCAGAAAAGTTAATCGCTAAATTAATTTTAGCTTCATGCCCAATTGACGGTATTGTTTTTGATCCCTTCCTGGGTTCAGGAACAACCTCTGTTGTTGCCAAAAAGTTGAATCGCAAATATGTAGGTGTAGAAATGAATGAAGAATATTGTATATGGGCTGAAAAACGACTAGAGAATGTTGAAAAGGATAAATCAATTCAAGGCTATGTTGATGACGTTTTTTGGGAACGCAATTCGCTAAATATTCAACAAAAGACAATCAAGAAGAAACAATCAGGAAATATCAATACTTCCATTAACCTTGTCGATTGATAAAATAAAAATCAATCAACTTTTACGAGAAAAGTTTTTGTTTAATTTCGGCTTGCGCTCAATTAAAGAAACCTTACCTAGTGATCCCTTACGACATGAAATCAAGACCTAAATAAGAAACATTCATAATAGCAAAAAAAGATAAAAAACAAGTAACCGCAAACAAAATCTTGACTGTTTCAGACTAATGAAAACATTAAGTTGTTTTATTTAGCTTTTAATTTTTTTTATTATATTCAGGTATTAAATCAACATCAATGGCACAAACAATTCCACAATTTAAAAACGAACCAATTCTGGTACTGATACTCGGCTTTATCACTTGCGGCCTGTATCTAATTTACTGGAATATTAAAGCTGCAGAAGTTATGAATGCTGCTGCAGAAAAAGAAGTCATTTCACAACCCATAGCAATTTTTGCAGGTTGTTGCTTACCGGTAAACTTATACTTTTATTATCTGGCAGGCAAAGAGGGTTTGCCAAAAGTTTATGAGAAAAGCGGTCAGATAAAAAAAGATGAATCTACACTTCTGTTAATACTTGGATTTCTTCTGCCGATGGTTGCTGCCATGATTGTGCAGGGAGACATCAACAAACTGTATGATCAGCAGTAAAATTATGCATAAATATTATGGAATTGCCGGTGCATTACTGATACTGGCAGTTCCATATGTATTAACGTTTAGTACTGAAATCGGACATATTGAAAATGAACAATCATTGTGCCCGTTCAAAATGATAACTGGATTTCCCTGTCCGGGCTGCGGAATAACTAAATCCATGATTTTCTTTTATGATGGGAATATTGCAAAAAGTTTTTACTATCATCTTTTCGGTCCTTTCACTGTTTTATTTTGTGTTTTTTCTATTATTATTTTAACAGCAGAATTGCTGACAAGAAAAGAATACTTCCGAAAGATATTGTTCAACAAAAACCTAAGTTATTTTTTAGGGGTATCACTGGTAATATATCATATCACCAGACTTGTTTTTTTTATTTCATCAAATAATATTGACAGCATTTTGGAGCAATCCATCTGGAAATAATCAAAAGAAACATAAATACCGTCTGTTATAATACAAATATTAATATGAGGCGGTGCTGAACTTATCTTTTATATTTTAAAAACTTTATCAATCTCTTTCCCTTCTTTAACCGAATTTTGCAGGCATGTTCGGAAGACTAAGAAAAAAATGGAACGTGAACTGGTGGCAGTTTACGCTGATATTTACCACTTTTGCTTTGGGAGGGTCTCTTTGTGCCAGAGCCGGCAGCTGGGTTTTAGAATCGCTGATTCCTCTCAAAACTACACTGTATTGGATTTTATATATCCCTTTAATCAGTCTTTTGTGGCCAGCCTGTGTATTGTTAATTAGCATTCGGCTCGGTCAATTTCGTTTTTTCTACAACTACCTGGGCAGGATATGGAAAAAAATCCGCGGTTATGAATAATCGTAAAATTCATATCGCCATATTTGCATCCGGGTCTGGCACCAATGCTGCACGAATTATTGAGCACTTTAGGTATCATAATATCATCTGCGTAAATCTTATCGTTTGCAATAATCCTAATGCAAAAGTGCTGGAGGTCGCTTCCGAAAACAATATTGAAACATTAATAATAGAAAAAGCAAGATTTTTTGAGGGAGATGGATATGTGGAAGTATTGAAAAATAAAAATATTGAATGGATCATTCTGGCTGGATTTTTATGGAAAGTTCCTCTTGTATTGATTACAGCTTTCTCTGAAAAAATCATCAATATTCATCCTGCACTTCTGCCTAAATTCGGAGGAAAAGGTATGTACGGAAAACATGTACACGAAGCAGTGATTGCTGCAAAAGAGTCAACAAGCGGAATTTCTATTCACTTGGTAGATGAAATTTATGATCACGGTCGCGTGATCTTTCAGGCCAAATGCACAGTAGATCCTACAGACACGCCGGAAACCCTGGCCAAAAAAATACAGGAGTTGGAGCATGCGTATTATGCGGAGGTGGTGGAGAATCTGATTACTGGTTAGTACTTGTTATTTTCGTTTCTCGTCCATTGTTGCTCGTTTTTCGAAAAAACAACAACGAATAACGAACAACGATTTTAGGTTTTGACTTTTGACTTAAAATTTTTTTAGAATCTGAAAAAATTTATATCATATATCATCTTTATCATCGTTTGCGTTCCAGCCATTGCACAAATTAAAATCAGCGGAACGGTATACGACAGCACCAAAAGAAATCTGGTAGAAGGCGTACAGATTGTATGTACCTGCGGTACGATGAGTTTCAGTGACAGCACCGGAGGGTATTCAATTTTTGCAAGTAATAAAGACTCCATTTTCTTTTTCTTTCGAAACAAACCCACACAAATGTTTGCCGTGTCTGAAATTAAAGATTATGATGCCTTCGATATTTCTCTCCATATTTATGTGCCCGGAAAGTACAAGCAATTGAAAGAAATTATCATTTATGGTAAAAACAGAAAACAGGATTCTATTGAAAACCGGCTACAATACGATCAGATTTTCCGTTATGCCGGCAGTGGTATTGAACTAAGTAATGCAGCGCCCGGTTCGGGCGTCGGAGTAGGACTGGATATTGAATCACTGATTAATATATTTCGCTTTCGACGTAACAGAAGTATGTTGAAATTTCAGGAGAGATTAATAAAAGAAGAACGGGATCGCTATATTGATTATCGCTTTAATGAAAATATCATTGAAAAACTTACGGCTCTTGAAAAAGGAGAAAAAATGAGCAGATTTATGGAAAAATACCGACCCGAATACGAATGGCTGACAACGGTACTGGATATCGAGCTTTATATGTACATACAGGCTGCAGCTCATACCTTCCTGAATTCCGTACCGGTCGGAAAACCTAAACAATAATTTGAATAACTACTTTATTTTTACATACAATTTATTTTATGGATCAAACGACGCTGGGCATCGGCACCCGACTGCAACATACACAACACGGACCAGGGGTAATTATAGTCATTAAGTATTCTACTTATCTCGTTTCGTTTATCAATAGTGGAGTAATAGAAGTAGATAAGACAGATCCGAAATAAGAAGAAATTATTCCGGAAAATGTATCCGAAGAAATTGAAACCAACAGCGAACTAGAAAAAAGTCTGTTGAAAATACTTCGTCTATGGGGCGGCGTTAGTGAAATTGTA
>JBKDRQ010000205.1:0-7806 GCA_046341135.1 Bacteroidota bacterium | reverse complement strand
TACCAGCATTTGGGGACAGGCAATGCCAAATAAAGCATTCACCAGCAACTGCATTTGCTGTGTGGCGCGGAGTCCGCCGGAAAAACCACTACTGGCTGTAACCAGTCCGAAAGCTTTATGCGATTGTTTGGGATAATGATCAAGTAAGTTTTTGAGCGCAGGCGTGTAGCTGCCGTTATATTCAGGAGTAACCAAAATAAAGGCATTAGCGGCAAATATTCTTTCAGTGAGCGGGCGGAATTCCTCCGGTGTTTCCTCCACCGAATTGAATACATCCTGTAGAGGAGGCAGTGCCCACTCACGCACATCAATCAATCCAACCTGATGATGGGTCAACTGCTGTAAATGTTTATGTAAAAATAGGGCTACTCTTTTGGTGATGCTTCCCTCTCTGGGGCTTCCGGATATGATTTCAATACGCATAAATTACTCTCTCTTTATTGCTGATAAACTTAAGATCAGTGAAGAACCCCGAATTTACCGGCATGGTAATCCACAATCGCCAGCTGAATTTCTTCTTTGGTATTCATGACGAATGGGCCATAAGCGGCGATGGGTTCATCAATGGGTTCACCGCTTAATAACAAGGCATGGAGTTCATTGTTTGCTTCTAGATCAATCAGACTGCCCGATTTTTCGAAAATGATCATATCACCTGCTCTTACTACTTTATCTCGCACCAGCGCAGTACCCTGTAAGATGAGTAAAGCAGCCGTGTCTCCTTCCACAAGGGGGAGCGTGGTTTTACCGCCCGCACTTGCGTGTACATCGAATATTTGAATGCGGGTGAAAGTGCGGGCGGGACCCTTTTCCTCTTTTAATGAGCCGGCAATCACACGCACATATCCTTCCCCTTCATCCAACTTTACAGAAGGAATATCCTTGGCATAAATATCCTGATACGCAGGTTTCTCACTTTTATATTGAGCCGGCAGATTCACCCACAACTGCGCACAATGCAAACGACCGCCTTGCTTACTGAATTCTTTTTCATGAAACTCTTTATGTAAGATCCCCGATCCTGCCGTCATCCATTGCACGTCTCCTGCATGAATCACTCCCTTTCCTCCGCTGCTGTCTTCATGCGCCAATGCTCCCTCCCATAATATAGTAACCGTCTCAAATCCTTTATGCGGATGCACATCTACCCCTCGCGGTACATCTGTAGGCGTCAATGGCCAGGGTGCCACATAATCCAACATTAAAAACGGACTTACCTCTTCCCAAATAGATGAATGTATATAAGGACGTACTTTAAATCCATCTCCCACCATATGAGTAGAAGAAGCATTTAGAACCTGATCAATATTTTTGTATTGACTCATAACTTATTTCTTCAATTGTTAATTATCCATTTGTTAATCATCACGCTCCACCCTCATTTTTTCCAATAACTTATTCATCTGTTCGGCATTGTTCTCTGTTAAATGAATCATTTTATCAGATACCTGATTCATTTTTTTAGTGCATTGCTCCAGTAAATCAACCCCGTTTGCCGTCAATTGCATCACAGTATGTCTTTTATCGTTGACATCGGTTCCGCGCTTGACTAATTTCTTATCCACCAAACGATCAATGATACGGGGTACATTGGTGCCCTTCTCAATCATTCTGCCGGCAATGTCCTTCACGCACATCGCCTGGGGGGATTTACCCTTAAGAATCCGCATGACGTTATACTGCTCCAGCGTTATACCAAACCCTTTGAGCTCTTTGCTCATAATGGATTTCAACCACCAGGCAGAGTATAAAATATTTAAGCTGGCCTTATGTTTTGCATCCCTGAAATTAACTGTCTGCAGTGCTTCTTCCAGTTTCATAATACAAATATATGTATATACATGTAATTTTGATGCAAGCAGCCAAAATTGCTTTTAATCTGTAAAATCTGGTAAATATGAGCCGGGTTAATAACCCATCAGCTGTTTCAGTGTCTCACACTGCTTGTACTCTTGCTCTAATTGTACGTACATAGAAGATACATTTTTAAGAAACCATTTCTTAAGCTGCTCTTCTTTCTTTTCTTCAATTGCCCGATTGGAAATTTTACCGTAATCATCCTTTAAATTTTCACGGTGTGGATCCGTCCGTGAAACAAGATAGATTAGTCTGACACCCTTTTTGCCACGTTCATCGGTAAAAGGCTGAGGCGTTGAGTATTGTCCGGGCTGAATATTATCCAGTAATCCTACAATATCCTTATCCAGTTGATCAATCGTTATCTGAGAAGATCCGTCTGGCGCAGTCTTTCTTCCACCGGTAAATTTAGACTGCTCTTCATCGGAAAATTTACTGACAGCCTCACCAAATTGAATCTCGCCTGACAACAAGAGAGAACGTACGCTATCCAACTTTGAAACTGCTTTTTGAATATCACTCTCATTGATGCGGGGAACCTTTAATATATGTCTGACCGTTACATCCTCTCCAATGCGCGATACACACTGAATAATATGATACCCGAATTTAGAGTTGATTACCCTGGAAACCTGACCCTCCTTTAAGCTCATAGCCGTATTAAAAAAAGTAGGATCCCATTGATTATCTCTTTTGTTCAACACATACATGCCCCCCGTTTGCTTACTTCCGGGATCGTCTGTATAAAGCGATGCAAGGGTTTCAAATCTTTTCCCCCCTCCCTCTACCAATTGCTTAAATTCTTTCAGTTCCTCCTGCGCATATTCCTCCATCTCCCGGCCTGCTTTGGGATAAATAACAATTTCACCCAGTTCGAGCTCTGTCTCGTAAAAAGGAAGGCTGTCTTTAGGAATTGACTGATAATATTCTTTTACTTCGGAAGGAGTAATTTTGACATTTTCAACAATCTTGTTCCTCATTGCTCCGGCCATCTTATTTTCTTTGATAGGCTCTCGCATCTCATCACGAAACTGATAAATGGTTTTACCGGTAATTTGTTCAATCACTTCTTTCGATCCATATTGCTGTATAAAATAACGTATCCGGTTATCAATATCCGCTTCTATCTCTTCGTCACTTATGGGTAATGAATCTTTCTCTGCCTGTAACGCCAGAATTTTATTAATCACTAACTGCTGGATTAAAAAACATTCCGGATTAGGGGGCAATGCCATCTCCTGTCGCTTAGCATCTGCAATCTGATTGTCAATATCAGACTTCAGAATAATCCTGTCGCCCACAACACCAATAACTTTATCAGCAACTATTTTTTTCGGTTGCGCTATGCCGTTAGCAGCAAAAAGAGCAAACAAAATGAATAAAACAAATTTCTGCATGTTGTCAATAATTGTCTTTATTAAAGCGTGCGCTTCACCTCTTCCTGTTCAAAGGCTACAATCGTATCACCTACACTGATATCGCTGAAATTTTTGAGTGTAAGCCCGCATTCCATATTAGATGCCACTTCTTTCACATCATCTTTGAACCGCTTTAAGCTGCCCAGCTCTGCAAAAGCTCCTTCCTGCCTTGGATATACCAACACGCCGTCTCTGAACAAACGGATTTTGGCATCTCTCTTCATTTTTCCTTCCAGCACATAACATCCGGCAACAGTAGCTTTATCAAATTTGTACACTTCTCTGATCTCCACCGTGGCCACTTCTTTCTCTGTAATCTTAGGCTCTAACAGTCCCTCCATCGCACTCTTCACCTCTTCTATCGCGTTATAAATGATGGAGTAGTTTTTGATCTCCACACCTTCCTGCTCTGCCAACTTAGCTGCCTGCGAAGAAGGTCGTACGTTAAAGCCGATCAGGATCGCATCAGAGGCGCTTGCTAACGTAACGTCAGCCTCTGAAATTGCACCCACCGCACGATGCACCACCGTCACCGCAATTTCTTCGGTAGAAAGTTTTTGTAACGAATCGGTCAACGCTTCCACAGATCCATCCACATCCCCTTTAATAATCAACTTCAGTTCCTTAAAGTTTCCTAATGCGAGACGACGACCAATCTCATCGAGCGTAATATGTTTCTTCGTACGAATACCTTGCTCTCTTAATATTTGTGCACGACGGGTTGCTATCTCTTTTGCTTCTGCCTCATCTTCATACACCTTAAACTTCTCACCAGCCTGAGGTGCACCATTCAATCCCAATATCTGAACAGGTGTCGAGGGTCCGGCTTGTTCGATGCGCTGATTGCGCTCATTGAACATAGCTTTCACGCGACCATAATATTGTCCGGACACTACCAGATCTCCCTGTTCAAGCGTTCCGTTTTGTACGAGCATGGTAGCTACATAACCACGGCCTTTATCAAGCGAAGCTTCAATAATCGATCCTGTTCCTTCTCTCTCCGGATTCGCTTTCAGCTCAAGCAATTCTGCTTCCAGTAATATTTTTTCCAGCAGCTTGTCTACATTCAATCCTTTCTTGGCAGACAATTCCTGACTTTGAAATTTACCTCCCCATTCCTCTACAAGAATATTCATCTGCGATAATTGCTCATATATTTTCTGGGGATTCGCGCCGTCTTTATCAATCTTGTTCACTGCAAATATCATTGGTACACCCGCTGCCTGCGCGTGGCTGATCGCTTCTTTCGTCTGTGGCATCACCGCATCATCCGCTGCCACTACAATCACCGCAATATCATTTACCTTAGCACCACGGGCACGCATAGCCGTAAATGCTTCGTGACCGGGCGTATCGAGAAAAGTAATTTTTTTACCTCCGGGCATGTGCACTTCATACGCTCCAATATGTTGCGTTATTCCTCCTGCCTCGCCACTTACCACATTCGCATTACGGATGTAATCGAGTAAAGACGTTTTTCCATGATCTACGTGACCCATAATGGTAACTATAGGTGCGCGCGAAACCAATAACGCTTCATCATCTTCTTCCTCTTCCTCTTCCATCGCCAATTGCTTCTCCATGTCGATAAACTCAACCGTATATCCAAACTCACCGGCCACAAGTTCAATTACCTCTGCATCCAAACGCTGATTGATAGACACCATCAATCCCAGACCAAAACATTTCGCAACCACTTCAGTAGGCGACACATTCATCAGACTGGCCAGCTCACTGGCACTGATGAATTCCGTTACCTGAAGTACATTACTCTCCTGGCCTTCGGATTCCTGACCAGCCATCTCCTCCCTTTTTAGCTTGCGATATTTTGCCTTCAGACTCTTCCCTCTTCCGCCACCTCCGCTGAGTTTTGCCTGCGTTTCACTCAGATTATCCTGAATGGCTTTTTGGTCAATCACCTTTTCTTCCCTCCTGGGAGCGGGGCCTCTATGTCCGCCACCACCGGGTCGCCCACCGCCTCCATGAGGTCCGCGACGATCACCACCACCTCTGAAATCGGGTCTTGCCTGCTTATCCTGGATAGCCGGCTCTCCTCCTGATTTCTTATCAATAGGTATACGTTTCCTTTTGCGCTTTTCTCTTTCAGCTGCATCTGATGCTCTTGAATCCTGCTGTACAGGAAGCTCAATCTTCCCGAGAATTTTTGGCCCTTCCAATACTTCCGCCTTGATATTTTGAATAGTTACTTCTTCAGCAGGAGATTTTTCGGGAGCAGGCGGTACAACAACCGGTGATTCCTTTGATTCAGGGATCGCAGTCTCTGGTTCCGATTTTGCTGATTTTACTGTTTTCTTAGGACGCGTAGAGCTATCCAGTTTATCAAGATCAATCTTGGAAACAATTTTAGGACCCTCAATTTCCGGCGCTTCCAGCTTAATAACTTCAGCTGCACCACCTCCTGTTTTAGGCGCTTCCGGTTCGGCAACCGGAGTCTCCGCCTGCTCTGTCTTCTCCTCCTTTGGCGCAGCCTTCTTGGATCCTTTTTTGAAAAGGATTTCTTCCTCTTCTTTCTTCTTCCTTGCTTCGCCCATACCCCCTTTGGGTATTTCAATCTGATCACTTTTTTGCTTCACAGCCTTATCGGAAGCAAACTCGGCAATCAAAGACCGGTACATATCTTCCGACAATTTTGCCGTAGGCTTCAGATCATCTCTGTTGAAACCCTTGCCTGCAAGAAACTCGATCAGGGTATCTTTCCCGATATTGAATTCCTTGGCGGCGGCCATTAAACGAGGTGTGTTACTGTCTGACATTCAAATTAATTAATATTAAAAATCAATCTCTAATAAGGGTACTTATCCATTACCTTCTATTCGTTCTCAAACTCTGCTGAGAGAATGCGACGAACTTCTTCAATGGTTTCTTTTTCCAGATCAGTACGACGCTCCAGCTCTGCAACGGTTAAATCGAGCACGCTGCGCGCAGTATCACAACCAATGCGCTTGAACGCATCAATGATCCAGCCATCGATTTCATCTGCAAATTCATCCAGATCAATATCGAAGGATTCTTCTTCTCCTTCATTATCACGATACACATCTATTTCAAATCCGGTCAACTCGGAAGCGAGTTTGATATTCACCCCACGCTTACCAATAGCCAGCGATACCTGATCAGGCTTGAGGAATACATCTACATGTTTGTTTTCCTGGTCAATATCCATGCTGGTAATTCTCGCCGGTGTAAGCGAACGCTGAATCAACAAGTTTGTATTATTAGTGAAATTGATCACATCAATATTCTCGTTCTTCAGCTCTCTCACGATGCCGTGTATACGACTACCTTTCATACCCACGCAGGCACCAACGGGATCAATACGGTCATCGTAACTTTCAACAGCCACTTTCGCTCTTTCACCCGGCTCACGTACAATCTTCTTGATCACAATGAGTCCGTCAAATATTTCAGGAACTTCAATTTCAAGTAACTTGGCAAGGAAATCCGGACTTGTTCTGGAAAGAATGATAACCGGCGCATTATTTTTAAGCTCCACTTTTTTGATAACGGCACGGATATTCTCTCCTTTTTTGAAATAGTCCTGCGGAATCTGCTCGCTTTTGGGCAGAATTAATTCGTTACCTTCCTCATCCAGTAAAAGAACCTCTTTCTTCCACACCTGATATACTTCAGCACTGATAATTTCTCCGATACGATCTTCATATTTTTTAACCAGCACATTTTTCTTCAGATCGCTGATACGGCTGGCGAGGGTTTGCTTGGCAGCCAGAATGGCACGACGCCCGAAGTCCTGAATTTCAATATCCTCATAAAGCTCTTCCCCTACTTCGTAGTCGGGTTCAATTCTCACTGCTTCTGAGTAAGCAATTTGTGCGAGCGGATCTTCCACCGCACCATCTTCCACAATCGTGCGGCGACGCATGATCTCAAGATCACCTTTTTCGGTATTGACGATCACGTCAAAATTCTCATCACTTCCGTATTTTTTACGAAGTAAGGTTTTGAATACATCTTCCAATACTTTCATCATCGTTGGACGATCAATATTTTCTGCATCCTTAAATTCCTGAAAGCTTTCGATCAGATTAATACTTGCCATAGCGCTTAGTTTTAAGTCGGCTCAATATGGATGAGCCTTTAGAATACAATTTGAATTTTTGTTGTTTTTATTTGTTCTGTTAACAATGTATGTAAAACGAGTTCCTGTTTTTTACCTTTCCCTTTTGTCTCTTCCACTTGCACAGACTGCTCATCAGCCTCCAGCAGTTTGCCGCAGATCTTTCGGCCATCCTTCATAATCACGTCCACAGCCCTGCCGATATTCTTTTTGTATTGACGGAGAAGTCTGAGCGGCTCATCCAGTCCGGGAGAAGAGACCTCCAGTTCGAAATTCCCGGCCTCAAAAAAGCCCGCCGTTTCGATTTTGGGGTACAGTTTACGATTAATTTTCGTACAGTTACCCAATGAAACACCCGCATCGGCATCCAGAAAAACCTGAATTTTATTGCCCGGGCGAAGCCTTACCTCCACAAGAAAACAATCCATTGCCTCT